>NZ_JBHXEG010000002.1:56174-241621 GCF_042724935.1 Kitasatospora sp. NPDC127060 | reverse complement strand
CGGAGGCGTAGGAGGCGCCGCCGCCGCCGTGGACGTGCAGGTCGACGAAGCCGGGGACGACGGTGTGGCCGGTCAGGTCGAGGTCGCCGGGCTCGTTCCCTCCACTCGCGATGGTCGCGATGCGGGGGCCCTCGACGGCGAGGCGCCCGCTCTCGACGACGCCGCCGGGCAGGACGAGCCGGGCGCCGGACAGCGTGATGCGGTCGGTGGCGATCGCGGCCTCCTCGGGGACTGCTCATACATGAGCGAATATGGCTGATTATAAGCATGATTGAGCATGACGCATCAGTCATGGTGCACGAATGAACGACTCGGAGTCGTCTCCCGCCGGTCCCGCTGCCCGGGACCCAGCCCGGGACCCAGCCCCGGACCCGGACGCCGGTCGGAGTCCACCGCCGAGGAGGGGCTGCGCGCGGCCGCTGCCGGGCTGCTGGCGGAGCCGGACGCGGTCCTCGCCGCCCTGCGCCTCGGACCTGCGCCTCGCACCCGCGCCTCGCACCCGCGCGCGGCCCGGTCCTACCCTGGACGGCATGGGTGCGCTCGCGACGACTCCCGGCGGCACGGCGGCCGATGCGGCCGGCCTGGCGGTGCTGGTGCGGCTGCTGGCCGGGCGGGGGGCGGTGGTGCTCAGCGGGGCCGGGTTGTCGACGGAGTCCGGCATCCCGGACTACCGGGGCGAGACGGGCAGTCGGCGGCGCGGGGTGCCGATGACCTTCCAGGAGTTCACCGGGAGCGCGGCGGCCCGGCAGCGGTACTGGGCGCGCAGCCACGTCGGGTGGCTGGCGATCGCGGGGGCCGAGCCCAATGCCGGGCACCGGGCGGTGGAGCGGCTGCGGCGCTCGGGGCACGTGTCGGCGGTGATCACCCAGAACGTGGACGGCCTGCACCGCGCGGCCGGCACCCGGACGGCGGTGGAACTGCACGGCGGGCTGCACCGGGTGGTGTGCCTGGGGTGCCGCCGGACCGGCTCGCGGACGGAGCTGGACCGGCGGCTGGAGGAGCTGAACGCCGGTTTCCGGGACGGCGCGGCACGGGTCAACCCGGACGGCGACGCCGAGTTGGCGCCGGAGCTGGTGGCGGGTTTCCGGGTGGCGGCCTGTGCGGTGTGCGGGGGAGTGCTCAAGCCGGACGTGGTCTTCTTCGGCGAGAGCGTGCCGAAGCCCCGGGTCCAGCGCTGCTTCGAACTCGTGGACGCGGCGCAGGCGTTGGTGGTGCTGGGCTCCTCGCTCACGGTGCTGTCGGGGCTGCGGTTCGTCCGCCGGGCGGCCCGCGCGGGCACGCCGGTGGTGATCGTCAACCAGGGCGCGACCCGTGGGGACGAGCTGGCCGTGGCGCGGATCGGCCTGCCGCTGGGTGCGGTGCTGACGGAGGCGGCCCGGCTGGTCAGGGCCGACTGGCGAGGGTGTGCAGGGAGGCCTTGAGGGCGGCGGTGAACCGGTCCCGGGTGGCCTGGTCGACCAGGTCGAGGGAGAGGTAGGGGTTGAGGTCCTCCAGCTCGACCAGGAGGAGTCCGCCCTCGGGGGTGCGGCAGGCGTCCACCCGCTGGATGCCGTGCTCGACGGTGTTCCAGGCGATGAAGCGCTGGGCGAACTCCAGGTCGGCGGCGCTGGGTCGGTACGGTTCGAGGCGCCAGCGCTGCTCGGGGTCGGGGGCGTGCAGGGCGTACTGGAAGGCGTCGTCGACGAAGTAGAACGAGACCTCGTAGGTGAACGGGATCAGCGGCTGGACCAGGACGTCCTCGCCGTACGCGACGGTGTCGAGCTGCTCGCGCGGTACGGTCCGCAGGCCGATGGAGTCGGCGCCGAGCTTCGGCTTGACGACGTACTCGGGCACCACGGGCAGCCGGTGGAGGTCCTCGGCGCGGTCGACGGTGGGGATGACGGGGTAGCCGGCGGCGGTGAGGTCGAGCAGGTACTGCTTGCCGGCCATGTCGGCGCGCCCGGTCAGCTGGGTGTACACCCGCGCTCCGCGCTCCAGCGCCCGGCTGCGGAACTCCTCGTACTCGGCGCGGTAGTTGAGCACCGGGCCGCTGTTGCGGACGAGCACCACGTCGAAGGCGTCCAGCAGCCGGACGGCGTCCAGCGGGTGGCAGAGGGCGACGTCGAAGTCCTCGCGCAGGAGGCTGGAGAGCCGGATGTCCTCGTCGCAGTAGCGCCGGCCCCGCGCCTGGTAGGCGAGGTCGGTGACGAACAGGACGCGGGGGCGGGTGCTGGTCATGACTCTCCTGAAGATCATCTGAGCAGCTCAGCCTACTGTGCGGGGGCACACGGGCGTCCTCAGGGTGGATCCTCAGGGCGTGGGCCGGAGGCCGTGCGGCGCCCGTGCGGCGGCCGGGGGGTGCGGGGGTGGTCCCGGCCGTCCGGCCGCCGCACGGGCGCCTCCGCGACGGGGAGGCGGGGCAGGGCGTAGGGGTGCTGGTCGCGCAGGTAGCCGATGAGGTGCTCGCGCAGCCGGCAGCGGAGTTCGAAGGCGTCGCTGCCGTCGGCCGCCGTCGCCAGCACCCGGACCACGATGGTGGTGGGGGTGGTGTCGACCACCTGGAGCGCGCTGCCCTGGCCGTCCCACAGGTCGCTCTTGGCCAGGTAGTCCTCGAACTCCCCGCGCAGCAGCCCGATCGGCGCGTGGTGGTCGAGGTGGAGCAGCGCGGTGCCGGTTATCCGGCTGGAGCGGCGGGACCAGTTCTCGAACGGGCGCCCGACGAAGTAGGACATCGGCATCATCAGCCGCCGCTGGTCCCAGGTCTCGATCACCACGGTGGTCAGGGTGATCTCCTCGACCGTCCCCCATTCGCCGGCCACCACCACGACGTCGCCGATCCGGGCGAGGTCCCCGAAGGCCAGCTGCACCCCGGCGAACAGGTTGGCGAGGGTGCTCTGCGCCGCCACGCCCGCCACCACGCCGACCAGTCCGGCGGAGGCCAGCAGGCTGGTGCCGACCCCGCGCACCGCGGGGAAGGTCATCAACACGGCGCCCAGCGTCACCACGGCCACCACTGCCTGGCAGATCCGCCCGAGCAGACTGGCCTGGGTACGGGCCCGGCCCGCCCAGGCCGGCTCGCGACGGTACACGGCCAGCCGGGCGGCACCGTCCACCAGGATCGCCACCAGCCGGCCGCACAGCCAGCCGCCGGCGGTGATCGCCAGGATCACCGCCAGGTGCCGCAGCCCGTCGCGGACGGCGGGCGGGGCGGCTATCCACGGCTGGGCGGCGGAGAGCAGCAGGCAGGCGGTCAGCGCCAGCACCGGGTGGCGACAGCGGCGCAGCACGTCCGGGACGTCGCCGGCGCCGCCCCACGGGACGGACAGCCGTCGGGCCACCAGCTGGACGGCCCGGTCGAGGCCGAAGGTGAGGAGGGCGGCCGCGACGCCGACGACGGCGAGGCGGAGCAGGCTCCACCACATGTCCTGCCGTCTCCTTTCCGCTTTCCGTTACGGGGGTCGGGGGGTCGGGGCCGGGGGGGTGAGGCGTCGAGGTGCTAGTCGGGCGGCTCGACCGGGTGGGGCCGACCCGGGTGCGGGGTGGCCGGCTCGGGGACCGGTCCGGGGGCGGGCCGCGGGGCCGGCGGGGGCACCGGCGAGCCGGGCGGTGGCGGCGGATCGGGCACCAGGGGCGGGCCGGACGGCTGGGCCGGGCGCGGCGGCGCCGGGGGTTCCGGGGCCGGAGGTGGCAGGCCGGGCTGGGCGGGGGCGGTGGTCATCGGGGAGCACTCCTCTCGGTGCGGTGCGGTTTCGCGCGTGGTGCGGTGTGGTGCGTGGTGCGGTGTGGCGCGTGGTGCGGTTTCGCGTGCTGGCGGGACGCGGTGCGCGGTCACGCGGCCAGCAGTTCCTTCAGGCCGCGGTCCCAGTCGATCCGGTCGTGCTCCTGCCCCGGCGGGACGAGCCGCGTGGTGGCGGCCAGGAAGTCGGCGACCTCCTCGGTGGAGGCGGCGAGCAGGGCCACGCCCTCCTCGCCGGCGAGGGCTATCAGCACGTTGGTGTCGTCGAACGGCGTGACGTGGACGTCCCCCTCGCCGGCGGGCCCGTGCAGGCCGGCGAGCAGCAGGTCGCGGGAGAGCGACCACACCGCGTTCGGCTGGTAGGAGGTGAAGTCCAGCTCCGCCGCGTGGGGTTCGTCGGCGCGGTAGGACCAGTGGACGTCCAGGTCCCGGCTGCGTTCGTCGCCGGTCATCAGTCGCATGGTGATCCGGGTGGTGAGACGTTCCATGGAAGGGTTCCCCTTTCCCGGGTTCCTTCGGGCGGGGGCGGCCGCGGGTCGTCCCGGCCCGTCCGTCTGTGCTGCCTGTCGCTCTGTGGTGCTTGTCGCTCTGTGCTGCCTGTCGGTCTGTCGGGTCCGGTCTCCCGGCGCGTCCTCCGGCTGCCCGGTCAGAGGATCCGGCCGCCGTAGAACGGGTCGTAGTAGGGCCCGAAGCGTCCGCGGGTGTCGGCCTCCTGGTCGGGCCCGCCGTCGTCGAGGTCGGGGCTGTGCTTGATCTCGTCCCTGGTCCGGTCCACGTAGACCTTGCGTTCGGCGATCTCGATGCGGGTCACGGTGCCGGCCGGGAGCAGGACCCGGCGGCCGAAGATCCAGGGCCCGGTGTCGACGACCAGGTACTGCTCGTCGACCTCCTCGGACAGCTTGTCGACCTTGCCGATCGCGCCGTCGGTGGCCTCGACGTGGAAGCCGACGAGGTCGGTGCCGGCGGTGTGCCCGGCGGTGGTGCGGAACTCCCAGATGTTGTGGCGCTCGGTCATGACTGCCTCCGTTCGTCTCGTCCGTTCGTCTCGTCTGCTCGTTCGGTTCGTTCGTCTCGTCTCTTCTCTTCTGGTCCGGTAACGGCTCGGCTGCCCCCGATGCCGGGGTTCATGCCCCCGGATCGGCGTCCGCTCCGCCGTTCCGCTCGACGTGGTGCTTGAAGTCGTTGAGGTCGTCGATGACCCGGCGGTCCACGAAGCCGAGCGCCTCGGCGAGGTGCGCCCAGAGCCCGTGGGGTTCGACCTCCAGTTGGAGCATCACCCGGGTGGTGCCGTCGTCGACGTGGTGGAAGGTCACCACGCCGCTGTGCCGAACCGGGCCGCCCGCGCCGTCCCAGGCGACCCGCTCCTCCTCCACCACCTCCGTGGTCACGGCCCGGAACTCCCGTCGGCCGCCCGCGGTTTCGACCACCCAGCTGCTGTGGCCGCCGCCGGAGACGTCCACGCTGACCACGCCGCGCATGAACTGCGGGAAGTCCTCGCAGTGCACCCAGTGCCGGTAGACCTCGCCGAGCGGCGCGGCTATCTCGACCGAT
Organism: Kitasatospora sp. NPDC127060; assembly: GCF_042724935.1. Taxonomy (NCBI): domain Bacteria; kingdom Bacillati; phylum Actinomycetota; class Actinomycetes; order Kitasatosporales; family Streptomycetaceae; genus Kitasatospora; species Kitasatospora sp. NPDC127060. The sequence continues at coordinate 236,355 of NZ_JBHXEG010000002.1, read as the reverse complement.
TCCTCGATCCGTCCCATCGTCCGGTTCTCCTTCTCCTCCTCGGCTCCGTCGTCCTGTTACCGGCTTCGGGTGCCCCGATCCCGGCCCGGCATGCACGGCGTGCACGACGTACGGCGGACGCGAGGCGGCAGGCGGCACCACGCTGCCGTCGGGGTCGTTCGTTCACGTAACCCTCACAAGGAGAACCGGCATGGAACCGGCCACGGCGGGTACCCGGGGACGGACCGTACGCCGAGGGGAAAGGACCGACATGGCCACGACCAGTGACGAACTCCTCCACCGCGTGACAGCCCCGGCTCCGGACGAGGCCTCGACGGTCGACGCGTCCGGCGCCCACCGGGCCGCCGTCCAGGGACAGCGGGAACAGCAGGAACACCAGGGACAGCAGGAACACCACGGGCTCCCGGGGCTCCCGGGGCACCCCGAGCTGCCGGAACTCGTCGGCATCGAGGACCCGCGGCAGGTCGCGCCCGGTGACGCGCGCGAGCTGACCCGGGTGCTGCTGGCCCGGCTCGCGACCCTGGAGGAGGGCACCCGCGCGTACTCGTACGTGCGGGCCACGCTGATCGAACTCAACCTGTCGCTGGTGCGGTTCGCGATCCGCCGGGTCGGCAACCGCCGGGAGCCCGAGGAGGACCTGATGCAGGTCGGCTCGGTCGGCCTGATCAAGGCGATCGACCGCTTCGACCCCGACCACGGCGCGGAGTTCGTCACCTTCGCGCTGCCGACGATCCTGGGCGAGATCCGCCGGCACTTCCGCGACTCCACCTGGGCGGTGCACGTGCCGCGCCGCCTCCAGGAGCTGCGGATCACCCTCGCCAAGGCCCGCGACGTGCTCTTCCAGCGTCTGGGCCGCTCGCCCACCGTGCCGGAGCTGGCCGCACACCTCGACCTGACGGAGGAGGAGGTGGTCGAGGGGCTCGCGGCCGCCAACGGCCACATCGCCGGCTCCCTGGACGCCCCGACGACCGACGGCGAGGAGGATCCGGGCCCGCTCGCCCAGCGGCTCGGTGCGGAGGATCCGCGGTTCGACACCCTGGAGAACCTGATCGTCCTCAAGCCGCTGGTCGCCGCCCTGCCGGAACGCGACCGGCTGATCCTGTCCCTGCGCTTCGGCGAGGAACTCACCCAGTCCCAGATCGGCGCCCGTCTCGGCCTGTCCCAGATGCACGTCTCCCGTCTGCTCAGCCGCACCCTGAAGAGCCTGCGCGCGGACCTCACCGCCGGCTGACCCGGCCGCACGGCCACCAGGAGCACCCACGACGCCGCGCACGTCACCCACGACGCCGCGCACGTCACCCGCGGCCCGGGCCGCCGGGCCCACGGCCTGGCCCTGGGCCGGGTGGCGTGCGTAGGCTCGTGGAGCACACCCGTGGAGGGAACACGACGACGATGCCAGCCGAGAAGACGATGCCCGCAGAGAACGAGTCCGTGACCGTGCCGCCGACCACCGCCCCCGCCGACCCCTCCCGGACGGTCACCCCGTCCGGGCCCGACCTGGTCGTGCACACCTGGCACACCGACACCCGGGCCGCCGTCTGCGCGCTGGCGGGTGACCTCGACATCGAGACCCTGGCACCCGCCCGGGCCGCCCTCGACGAACTGGTGGAGCAGCAGCCGCCGTTGCTCGTCGTCGACCTCGCCCGGGTCGACTTCTGCGACTCCTCCGGACTGAACCTGCTGCTGCAGACCCGGATGTCGGCCGCCGAGGCGGAGGTCGTCTTCCGGCTCGCGGCGCCCTCCGGCACCGTCCAGCGGCTGCTGGAACTGACCTGCACCGACGCCGTGTTCGAGCTCCACCCGTCCGCGGAGGCCGCCCTCGCCGCACCCCGGTGACCACCACGGTCGGCCGAGGGCACGCATAATTCGGCAGTGGTCGGGAAACCGAGCAGACGAAGCGGAACAGAGCGCCGTCACCGAGCGCGCCGGAACCGAAGGGGATCCCGCACATGACGACGAGCCGGGCCACCCTGGACGGCGACCGGCCGGGCACCGGCCCCACCCTGCCGCCCGGCGGGCAGCGCCGGCGGCTGCACCTGGCCGGGTTGCCCAAGCCCGTCGCCCGCGCCCGGGCGTACACCGCGCAGGCCGTCGCCGACTGGTCCTGGCCGATGAGCGAGGCCGGCGCCGAGGACGACATCGTGCTGTTGGTCGCCGAACTGGTCGCCAACGCCATGCTGCACGCCGGCGGCCCGGTCGACCTCGTCCTGGACGCCTCCGAGGCCCGGCTGCGGATCGAGGTCAGTGACCGCTCGACCGACCTGCCCGAGCCGCGCCGCCCGCACCTCCCGGGCGTGCCGGGCGGGCACGGGCTGTTCATCGTCCAGAAGGCCGCCACCCGCTGGGGAGCGGTGCCGCACGACGACGGCAAGACGGTCTGGGCCGAGATCGACGCCCGGCCGGCGCGGCCCGGGCCCTAGGGCGTGTCTGACACTTCCCGACGCCGCGCGCTGATCCGACGCGAATGGTCAGACACGCCCTGATCCCGGTGGCGGGCCCGTGACGTCGCGTCGAACCGCGTCGTCCCGGGCAGCCGTTCCGGCGCCGCGCACGCCGCCTCGGCGGGCTGAGCGCCGTCCACCGGAAATGGATTGTCACGTTCCGGTGAACGCCATGGAAATAAGAGCGAGATACCGGGTCAGGAACCCAATGCGTTCTCGGCCACCATCCGCCACACTTCCGCCGCCAGATCCGGCGCGTTTTCCGCCTGGACCCGTTCCGCGAACTGCTTGAGGCGGGCCGCGGCGGAGCGGTCGCCGGTCCGGATCGCCAGGATCTCCGACAGGACCTCGAATCGGATCTGGTCCCGGTGGGAGAGCAGTTGCAGACCGGCCCGAACCTGCTGGATCAGTTCTCCGGCGGAGTCGAGGTCGCCCCGCTGGAAGGCGAGCTTGAGCTTGAGGAAGAGCGGGTGTGCGGGATGCCGTGCACGTCGACGATGCGCCACAGCCGCTCGCCGTAGTTGCCGTTGTCGAGGATCAGGATGCGGCCGTCGGCCGGGACGATCGAGGGACGACCCCGGGCCGGAGGCGGACGAGGAGTACCTGCGGATGCTGTTCGCCGAGTCCGTGTAGGACTCTCGGCTCAGCCCCCGGGCGTCAGCTCCACCCGCCCGGGGACGGCGTGCTCGCCGAGGGGGCGCCAGTGGCGCCACTGCTCCCACCAGGCGTCCCCTCCCTCGATCAGCCCGACCACCTCGTCGGCGGCCGCGCGGACGGCCCGGGCCTGCTCCGGGGTGAAGCCGCCGGAGCGCACCCGCTCCTCGAAGTGGTCGACGTCCTTCCAGCGGTAGGCGGAGCCGTCGGCCGGGATCACCAGGTCGAGTTCCTGGTCGAGGGTGTCGAAGCCGCGCCCGGTGCGCCGCAGCGGCTCCTGGAAGTTGACGTACCAGTCGACGAGTTCGCCGCCCTGGTACCGGGCCCACACCGCGTAGCCGTCGCCGGGGCGCTGGAGCTGGAGGACGTCCTCGGACTGCCAGCTGTGGTCGAAGTGGACCCACGGGTGGAGGCCCCAGGAGAAGTCGCCGCCGCCGAAGGTCAGCGGCGTGCCCCGGACCAGGTGGACGGCGAGCTGCCCGCCGTCGTCGGCGACCACCCGGACCGGGTAGACCAGCCACTCGCGGCCGTCCAGGATCTCCCGGCGGACGATCACCTCACCGCTGCGGAAACGTGACGGCACCGGTCAGACCACCACCCGGTAGTGGGTGGTCAGGCGGTGCTCGTCGTCCAGGACGTGGAAGGCCAGGCCGGGCGGCTGCTCGCGGTCCGCGGGCGCGTCGCCCTCCCAGGGAAGCCGCAGCGTCCAGGTGACGGCCGGGGCGACGACGACCGGGCGCCCGGCGAAGGTGGCGGAGACCGCGGCGTGGGCGTGGCCGGTCAGGACGGCGGCGACCCGGGGGTGGGCTCGCATCAGCTCGGCCAGCCGCTCGGGCTGCTGGAGCATGCAGGAGTCCGGCAGCGGGTGGTGGACCGGGACCGGGGGCTGGTGGAAGGCGAGCAGCGCGGGGGTGCCCGGCGGCAGGGTGCGGAGGGTGGCGTCCATCCAGTCGAGGGTCTCCTCGTCGAGCAGGCCCGGGTCCTGGCCGGGGATCGTGGAGTCGCACATCAGCACGGCCGTGCCGCCGACGAGGTGGAGCCGGTTGACCGGGCCGTCCTCGGCGGCCTCGCCGAGCAGGGCCTTGCGGTAGGCGGAGCGCACGTCGTGGTTGCCGGGGCAGAGCAGCACCGGGACGGGCGCGGCCAGGATCCGGGCGGCCTCCTCGTACTCGGCCTCGGTGCCGTGGTCGGCGATGTCCCCGGTGACCAGGACGGCGTCGACCTGGCGGGGCAGGGCCCGCAGGTGGTCCATCACCCGGGTGGCGCGCCGGGTCGCCCGTTCCCCGCCGTCCAGGTGCAGGTCGCTGACGTGGGCGAGCAGCAAGGTCATTCCTCTGCCTCTCCTGTGGATCACCGGCTGTGCCGCCAAAGGCTATAGACCTCACGGGTGCGCGGGCGGCCCGGGCCCCGAGGCTAGGCAGCATTGCCAACTGTTGTGAATGCTTGCCAAGCGCTCGGCCGGGCGCTCGTCGCCCCGCTGTCGATCGTCGGGGTCGGGTCCGTCCAGGCCGGCCAGGGGCACCGGGTCGCGGCCCCGCAGGCGACCGTTCCCGCTCCGATGATGGACTGGCCGTAACCGGAGGACTTGCCAAGGTTGACAATCTCCGCCCGGCGCGGCGCCACCCCCTGGGGCGCGGCCCGGACGGCACCGGCCCGTCGGGGCGGGCTTTCGCACCGGCGGCCACCCGACGGGCCTTTCGCGCCGTCGCGGCGGTGCCGTGGAGGGTGCGGCGAATTCGGCTGTCGGGGGGTCGGAATCCCGGTACCATCTGCGGGTTCGAGCTGGGTGGGTGCGGGTGGGACATGGGGGACGGGCCATGGCGGGAACCATCACGTTGTGGGTGTTCGGGCTGCTCTGCTTCGTGGTGGCCTTCGCCAAGGAGGCCGCGAGCGGGGCGGGGATCAGCCTTCCGGGGCCGAAGAGCGGGGGCGCGCGGGTCGGGGTGGTCGCGGTCGGGGTGCTGGCGCTGATCCTCGGGACGGCGATCCGGCCCTCGGGCGGCGAGGCCGAGAACCCGGCGGCGAACCCGGCGGTGGATCCGGTGTCGACCGGTGCGGCGGCCGGGGCGGCCACCGCCGCCGCGACCACGGCGGCGCCGAACCCGCCCGCGCCGTCCTCGACCGGCCCCGCCGTGGCCTGGAGCGGGCAGGTCGCCATCACCATGGAGGGCGGGGCCGACTTCGACCTCACCCCGCCGGGGCGTGCCCCCGGCTTCCCGCACGGCATCTACGCGACCGGGTTCAGCGCGACCGCGGCCGTGCTGCGCGAGGAGATCCAGAGCGACCACGACAGCTTCGGCGTCTGGACCGGACAGGCGCCGCCCTCCGGAGCCGCCTGCGCGGACTGGGCCGCCAGCCACCCGGGCAACTCGGCGCACGTGAGCGTCGGGTCGCTGGTCTGCCTGAAGACCCCTGGTGGCCGTACCGCCCTGATCAAGATCGACTCCGTCGACGCGGCGGACTACCAGGTCGAGGCCACGGTGACCGTCTGGTCCGGCTGAGGGTCCGGCAGCCCGAGGGGGCGGGGAAGCCCGAGGGTCATGAATGGGCAATGTCTGGCGGGCGCGCGGTGTGCTTGACCGGGTGTCAGCGGTGAATTGATCTAGATTGCCCGACCATGAGCGAAAATGTCGGATTCAGTCGTCGGTCGATGCTCAGGGCGATCCCGGCCGCCGTCCTGGTGGCGGCGTCCGACGGGATCCTCTCCCGGTGGTCCGCCGCGGCCGCGCCCGTCGCCTTCCCGCAGCCGGCGGTACGGAGCGCGCGGCGGGTGGCCGGCCGCCCGGGGGCGGTGCTGGAGGAGACGCTCGACGTGCGGTTCACCGAGACCGACGTCCCCGGCCACGGGACGGTCCGCACCCGCACCTACAACGGGACGATCCCCGGCCCGACCCTGCGGGTGGCCGCCGGGGACACCCTGCGGCTGACCCAGGTCAACGGCCTGCCGCCGAACGCACCCCACAGCGGGGACCACAACCGGCCGCACGACTTCAACAGCTTCAACCTGCACACCCACGGCCTGCACGTCGACCCCACCGGGGACGCCGACAACGTGCTCCGGGTCTTCGCGCCGCGCACCGCCGAGGAGGTCGAGGCCGGCGCCCCCGAGCCGCGGTACCTGACGACCATCGACATCCCGGCCGACCACCCGGCCGGCACCTTCTGGTACCATCCGCACCTGCACGGGGCCACCTCCACCCAACTCGTCGGCGGGATGGCCGGGGTGCTGATCGTCCAGGGCGACGTCGACGAAGTGCCCGAGATCGCGGCCGCCGCCGACCTCGTGGTCTGCGTCAACGAACTCCGGCTCAAGGACGGCGAAGTCCCCGCCTTCGACGCCGGCAACGCGCTCGCCGCCGTGCCGCCGGTGCTGACCGTCAACGGCGCGGTCAACCCCACCGTCACCCTGCGGCCGGGCGAGGTGCAGCGCTGGCGGCTGGTCTGCGCCACCGCCTTCACCGCGCTGACGCTGCGGCTCACCGGGGACGGGCCGGAAGACCAGACCCTCCACCAGATCGCCCAGGACGGCGTGACCTTCCCCGCCGTGGTCGCCACCGACACCGTCCGGCTGGCCATGGGCAACCGGGCCGATGTCCTGGTCCGGGGCGGCGACCCCGGCAGCTACCTGCTGCGGACCGACGGGGTGGCCGATCCGCTGCTGACGGTCCAGGTGGCGGGCGAGCCCGTCGACCCGCCGATGGAGCTGCCCACCGACCTGCCGGCCGGCAAACCCTTCCTGGACGAGAGCGACCTCACCGACCCGGACGCGGACCGCGAGGTGGTCTTCCACGTCGACCCCAACGTCTTCACCGGCCCGTTCGCCAACGCCTTCCGGATGCTGGGCAGCCACCCGACCCCCGCGGCCGACCCGGACGGCGACCTCACCCGGGACCGGGCCTACGGCCTGTTCGACCCCGGCTTCGTCAACCACACCCTGGAGCTGGACACGGTCGAGCGCTGGACGCTGCGCACCGACGAGACCAACCGGGTCTTCCACCACCCCTTCCACCTGCACACCAACCACGTCCAGGTGACCCACCGCAACGGCGAGCGGCTGGACCCGCCGGTCTGGCAGGACACCGTGGACCTGGCGGGCGGTCGGCCCGGGGACACCGTCACCTTCCTGGTCCGGTACCAGGACTTCACCGGTCGGGTGGTCGCCCACTGCCACCAGCTCCAGCACGAGGACCTCGGCATGATGCAGGTCGTCGACTACGTCGAGGCGAGACGGCCCGGGCGCTGAGCGCGGGGTGCCCCGCCACCGGTCGGCGGCTGAGCACCCGGCGGGTCAGCGCCCGGAGCGGGCCGGAGCGGAGTGCGCAGGTCCTGAGTGCGCCCGGCCGGCCGGGGCCGGGACGGCGGCCCGGCGGGCGTGCAGGACGGCGCCGCCCAGCGGGAGCGGGGAGTGGCCCCGCAGGTGCAGCCCGGCGTCGGCGAGCAGCCGGGCGTAGTGGTCGGCGCTGCGCTCCCGGCCGCCGGTGTTGCACATCATGTGGACGTCCCAGGCGGTGGCCAGCGAGGCCGAGCCGTCGTCGGGCAGCAGCCGTTCGACGATCAGCAGGTCGGCATGGACGGGCATGGCGCGGGCGCAGTGGCGCAGGATCCCGGCGCAGCGCTCGTCGTCCCAATCGTGCAGCACCCGGGACAGCACGTAGACGTCCGCGTCCGCGGGGACGTCCGCGAAGTCGCCCGTCACGTAGTCGCAGCGCTCGCCGAGGCCGGCGGCGTCGAGTCGGCGGCGGGCCGCCGCCACGGCGTGCGGGCGTTCCAGCAGGGTCCCGCGCAGCGCCGGGTGGGCGGACAGCAGGCGGCCGAGCAGTTCGCCGTTGCCGCCCGCGATGTCCACGAGGGTGCCGGCGCCGGCGGCGGCCGCCGTGACGACCGGGTGGGCCGGGAGCGGGTCGAACATCCGCGCCCCGGCGGCCATGGACTGGTCGAAGAGCTCGGCGAGTTCGGGGTCGCGGGCGAAGTGGTCGAAGTGGTTCTCGCCGAAGAGGTGGTCGAAGGCGGCCCGGCCGGTGCGCACGGTGTGCTCCAGCTCGCCGAAGGAACGGTAGAACGGCCCGCCGTACATCAGCGCCAGCGGCCGCATCGAGCCGGGGGCGTCGGCGCGCAGCAGGGCACCCGTGCCGGTGAGCCGGTAGCCGTCCTGGTCCTCGGTGACGACGCCCAGCATGGTGAGGTAGCGCAGCAGGGTCGTCAGGCTCTGCGGGTGGGCGTCGAGCGCGGTGGCGAGGTCGGCCGCGGTGGCGCCGGTCCGGCTGCCCAGGGCGTCGGGCAGCCCCATCCGGGCGCTGACCGCCAGGGCCTGGGTGGTCCAGGCGCCGGTCAGCTGCCGCAGCAGGGTCTCGGCGGAGTGCTGGGCCGGGTCCTGGCCCAGGTGGTCGGCGAGCACCGCGCGGTGGTCGCCGTGGGCGTGCAGTTCCACCCGGCGGTAGCCGGTGCGGGTACCGGCGGGGGCGGTGAAGTAGAGGACGGTGGAGTCCTCGTGGGGGTTGTGGCCGCCGCCGTCGGGGGTGGCGCCGTGCCGGGCGAACAGCGCGCACAGGCCGCGCAGCGCCAGCGGGTCCGGGTCGGCGACCTCGAAGGCGAGGTGTGCCTCGTGGTCGTGGGCGCGTTCGTGGTCGGCGAGGTCGGCGAGGTCCGAGCCGGGCGGCACGGCGAGGGCGAACACCTCGACGGTCCGCTCGCCGTCGGGGCCGGGCACCGGCGGGCGCAGGATGCTGACGTCGAGGTCGGCCTCGGCCCGGCCGTGGCGGCGGGCCAGTCGGCCGCGGACCACCACGCTGGGCTGCGGGGGTGCGTCGAAGTCCAGTCCGCAGGCGGCCAGTTGGGCGCGCAGAGTGGCGGCGTCCGGGGGCAGGACGAGCAGTGCGGCGTGGGAGAAGCGGCAGCGCTCGGTCAGGGCCCGGCGTTCCGGGCCGTCCAGGCCGGGCAGCAGCAGCGGGAGCAGGCCGGCGGTGTCGTGCTCCCTGACGAAGTCGGCCGTGGCGCGCAGGCGGTCGGTGTCGTCCGGGGGTGTCGCGGTCATGGGGCGGGAGTCCTCGTTCCGGTGGGCGGGACGGTCGGGTGACGGTCAGATGCCGACGTAGTTCTCGGCGAACCAGTCCTGGTGGGTGCGCGAGGTGCGCAGGGATTCGACGCGTGAGCGCCGCATGGATTCGTGGAAGAACGATTCCTCGCCCGGTCCGGTGGGCGAGTGCAGGAGCTGGATCATCCAGTGGGCGAAGTCCTGGGCCCGCCATATGTGGGCGAGGCAGCGCGCGGAGTAGCCGTCGAGCGCCCGGGAGTCGCCGTGGGCGAGGTCGTCGATCAGGGCCTCGGCGAGGAGCTCGGCCTCCAGGACGGCGAGGTTGGCGCCCTTGGCGGCGGCGGGCGCGGGCAGGCTCGCGGCGTCCCCGGCGAGCAGCAGTGAGCCGTGCCGCAGCGGCTCGATCACGTCGGACTCCAGGTCGATGACGGAGCGTTGGGCGATCCGGCCGTGGTGCAGCGGTCCGTGTTCGGCGCTGCGCAGCCGCAGGTCGAGCTCGGCCCGGATCCGCTCCTCCGACCAGGCGTCGGCGGGGGCGCCGCGCTCGTACTGGAGGTAGTAGCGGGTGATGTCGGCGGTGCGGGCCATGTGGCCGGCGAAGCCGGCGGGGTGCATCGCGTAGCCGGCGGCGTCCATGCTCGGGGGCGCCTCGGCGAGCAGGCCGAGCCAGGTGACGCCGTGGTCGCGGTGGTAGCGGCGGGTGCCGGCGGGCAGGGAGCGGCGGGCGGCGCCGTGGCGGCCGTCGCAGCCGGCCACGTACCGGGCCGACCACCGGCCGGGGCGGCCCTCGGCGTCGCGGACGGTCACGGTGGGGCGGGGGCCGGCGGCCTCCTGGACGGCCTCGGCCTCGGTCTCGAAGGCGATCCGCCCGCCGGCCTCTAGGTAGTGGGTCAACAGGTCGGTGACCAGGTCCTGTTGGGGATAGACGGTGTGCAGCTCGCGGCGGCCGAGGGCGCCGTAGTCGAGCCGGAAGCTGCCGTCCTCGGTGCGGAACTCGCAGGTGCCGTGCGGCCGGCCGTGCCGGTGCAGGCCCTCGGCGAGGCCGTGGCGGTCCAGCACCCGGACGGTGTTGGCGGCGAGGAAGCCGGCCCGGGCCCTGGTCTGGACGTGGGCGCGGTCGGCGCGTTCGAGGACGACGCAGTCGATCCCGGCGGCGTGCAGGAGGTTGGCGAGGGTGAGTCCGGCCGGTCCGGCGCCGAGGACGACGACGTCGGCGGTTTCCTGGACTGTTCGGCTTGTCTGACGTTCGATCACAGAACGGTGAGCTTAGCCATCGCCGGATACATCGACGGGCCGGAATAGCTCGGATCGGTGAATAGCGTGATGATCTTCGGCCTCGCCGGGTGCCGCCGGTCGTGGGCGGGTCCAGCCGCAGGTGGGGGTGGCGGACGCCCGGCCGTGGCGGGGGAGCGGGCTGTCGGCCGGCGGATGGGTTGCTCGAAGATGATCGAGGTTGCGCACTGTTGCGCACTGAGCGAGTGCTGGACTATAAATCGAGCATCTTCACGCACATTCGTGCAGCCCCGCGCAGGAGGACCAGATGGCCCACGTCGACGAAGAGATCGCCAGCCAGCCCGAGTGCTGGCAGCGCGCCCTGGAACTGGCCCCGCGCCACCTGCCCGAGCCCGGCGAGCGGGTGGCCGTCCTCGGCTGCGGCACCTCGCTCTACATCGCCCAGGCCTACGCGGCGCTCCGCGAGACCCTCGGACTCGGCGAGACCGACGCCTTCGCGGCCTCCGAGTTCCCGGCCGGGCGCCACTACGACCGGGTGGTCGCGCTCTCCCGCTCCGGCACCACCACCGAGGTGCTCGACGCCCTCGCCGCGCTGGGCACGACCGAGACGGTGGCGATCACCGCCGACCCGGGCACCCCGATCGGCGCCGCCGCCCGCCACCTGGTGGCACTGGAGTTCGCCGACGAGCGGTCCGTCGTCCAGACCAGGTTCGCCACCACCGCCCTCGCGCTGCTGCGCGCCCACCTCGGCGCCGCACCGGCCGACCTGCCCGCCCAGGCCCGTGCGGCGATCGACGCCCCGCTGCCGCCGGGGGCCCTGGCGGCGCGGCAGTTCACCTTCCTCGGGACGGGCTGGAGCCACGGGGTGGCGAACGAGGCCGCGCTCAAGGTTCGGGAGGCCTCCGGCTCCTGGACCGAGTCCTACCCGGCCATGGAGTACCGCCACGGCCCGATCAGCGTCAGCGGCCCCGAGGGCCTGGTGTGGTTCCTCGGCGCCCCGCCCGCCGGGCTGGTCCGGCAGGCCGAGGCGACCGGCGCGGCGGTCAGCGTGCCGCGGCTGGACCCACTGGCCGAGCTGGTCCGGGTCCAGCGGCTGGCGGTCGGCCTCGCCGTCCGGCGCGGCCTCGACCCGGACCGGCCGCGCCACCTCACCCGCTCGATCGTGCTGGACCGGCCGTGAACCGCCGTCCGGCCGTGACCGCCGTCCGGCCCTGAACCGCCCTGGCCCGGACGGCCGCAGGTGACTCACCCCCAGTCAGCACAGCCCCAAGGAGAACCGTGACCCTCGTCGGAACCGGAGAGATCGTCGGGCCCGCGCTGCGCGGCGGCCGCGGCGTCGGAGCGTTCAACGTCATCCAGCTGGAGCACGCCGAGGCGATCGTCGCCGGGGCGGAGGCCGCCGGAGCGCCGGTGGTGCTGCAGCTCAGCCAGAACGCGGTGCGCTACCACGGCGGCCTGGCGCCGATCGGCACCGCGACGCTGGCGGTGGCCCGGGCCGCCGCCGTACCGGTGGCCGTCCACCTGGATCACGCCACCGAGCGCCCGCTGGTGGAGCAGGCGCTCCGGCTGGGCTTCGGCTCGGTGATGTTCGACGCGTCGGTGCTGCCGTACGGGCAGAACGTCCGCGCCACCGCCGCGGTGGCCCGGGTGTGCCACGACGCGGGGGTATGGGTGGAGGCCGAGTTGGGCGAGGTCGGCGGCAAGGACGGCGTGCACGCCCCCGGCGCCCGGACGGATCCGGCGGAGGCCGCCGGCTTCGTGGCGCACACCGGCGTCGACGCGCTGGCGGTGGCCGTCGGCACCTCGCACGCCATGCTGACCCGCACCGCCGCGCTGGACCTCGGTCTGATCGCCGCGCTGCGGGCGGCCGTGCCGGTGCCGCTGGTGCTGCACGGCTCCTCCGGGGTCGCGGACGACGCGCTGGCGGCGGCCGTCGCCCACGGCATGACGAAGATCAACATCGCCACCCACCTCAACAAGGCCTTCACCGAGGCGGTCCGCCGCCGCCTCGCCGCCGACCCCGCGCTGGTCGACACCCGGGCCTATCTGGGCGACGGCCGCGAGGCGGTGGCCCGGGAGGTGGCCCGGCTGCTCGGCGTCCTGACCGAGCCCCGGCCGGCCGACCGGGCCGCCGTGACCCCCGACGACGAGCACTGCGCTGCGCGGCCGTGCTCGTAACCGTCCGAAAGGGCGGGGCTCCGAGCCCGGGTGCGCAGCGGGATCGGCCCTGCCGGGCGGGGGTGCCGGGCAGCGCCCGAGGAAGGGCGCGCTCCCGCCGGCGGCCGACCCGGGCTGAACTACACTCCGTCCATGCTCAAAGCTGATCGCGCCGCCAGGATCGTGTCGCACATCGCCGAGGCGGGGAGCGCGGACGTGCGGACGCTCTCCGAACTGCTCGGGGTGTCGGACGCGACCGTGCGCCGGGACCTCCAGGAACTGCAGGACCAGGGGCTGCTCCAGCGCACCCGCGGCGGCGCGGTGACCGGGGCGGTCAACCTGGAGATCCCGCTGCGGCACCGGGGCGACCAGCAGCAGGAGGAGAAGCGCCGGATCGCCCGGGCCGCCGCCGAACTGGTGCCGGACGGCGCGGTGGTCGGTCTGACCGGCGGCACCACCACCACCGAGCTGGCCAGGGTGCTGGCCGAGCGCGGCAACCTCACCGTGGTCACCAACGCCGTCAACATCGCCGCCGAGCTGATCGTCCGCCCCGAGGTCCGGCTGGTCGTGATCGGCGGCCTGGCCCGCTCGGCCAGCTACGAACTGGTCGGCCCCGCCGCCGAGCGGATGCTCGACCAGTACCACCTGGACCTCGCCTTCATCGGCGTGGACGGCCTGACCGTCCAGCAGGGCTGCACCACCCACGACGAGATGGAGGCCCAGACCGACCGGGCCTTCCTGCGCAGCAGCGCCCACACCGTCGTGCTCGCCGACCGCACCAAGGTCGGCCGGGTCACCTTCGCCTCGATCTGCCCGCTCACCGACGTCCACGACCTGGTGACCGACGCGGGGCTCCCGGACGCCCAGGAGCGGGCGATCGCCGAGGCCGGCGTCCGGGTGCGGCGGGCCTGACCCGCCCGGGGCCGCCCTGACCCACCCGGGGCCGCCGGCCGCCCGGGACCGTCCCGGGACGGCGGTGGGACGCGGCAGGGACGGCGAAGCGTGGTGCACGGGATCGCGGCGCTCCTAGCGTGGCAGCCGTCCGGTCCGCCGAAGCGCGGACCCCTGCCGAGTTCGAGGAGTACCCGTGGCCATCCACGCCCTGGTCAAGCGCGCCGCCGCGGTGGCGGCTGCCGCCGCCGCCCTGCTGACCGTGTCCGGCACCGCCAGCGCCAACACCAACGCCGGGTACGTCGGCCCGGGCCAGGCCAACAACTGGACGGCCGTGCAGTGCGTCCAGCACGACATCAACGTGTTCATCGACGCCCGCGGCGGCTGGTACCCGAAGCTCAAGGAAGACGGCTACTGGGGCCCGAACACCGACAACGCGATCCGCTGGTTCCAGAACTCCCTGATCAGCTACACCAAGAGCGCCGACGGCATCGTCGGCCCGCTCACCGGGGACATGGTGCTCGCCTACGGCGACGACCAGTGGGACGGCAAGTGCCGGGCCGCGCTGCCCACCAGCTCCTGACCGGACGCCCGCCCCGGAACGCCGCACCCCTGCCACCCCTGCCCCCGTGCCGTCAGCAGGCCCGGGGGCAGGGGTCCATCCGCCGCCGTCAGCTCCCCGAAGGACCAGGTAGTCCCGTATGAACGCCCTTGACCCCGCCTCCGCCCCGGTCGGCCCCGGCCGCCGCACCTTCCTGGCCGGCGCCTTCGCCGTCGGCACCGGCGCCCTGCTCGGCTCCGCCCTGACCACCGGGGTGGCGAGTGCCGCCACCGGGCCGGTGATCGCCGACACCGGCGCCTGGGGTGCCCGGCCGGCCAGCAGCCCGCTCAACTTCGTGGCGGGGGCGCCGGACAAGGTGATCGTCCACCACACCGCGACGCCCAACGTGACGGACTACTCCCAGGCCGCCGCCTTCTCGCTGGCCCGCTCGATGCAGACCTACCAGATGGACAGCGAGCACTGGATCGACACCGGTCAGCACTTCACCGTCAGCCGCGGCGCCTACATCATGGAGGGCCGGCACAGCAGCCTGGCCACCCTGCGCAGCGGAACCCAGCACGTCGAGGGCGCCCACTGCACCGCGCAGAACACCGTGGCGATCGGCATCGAGAACGAGGGCACCTACTCCACCGTCGACCCTCGCAGCCAGCAGTACGCCGCGTTGATCGAACTGATCACCTACATCTGCCAGCAGTACGGGCTGCGCGCCTACCAGGTCTACGGCCACCGGGACTTCAACAACACCGAGTGCCCCGGCGACCGCCTCTACGCGCTGATCCCGCAGATCCGCCGGGACGTCGCCGCGCGGATCGGCGGGGACCCGACCGGTCCGGTCTGGCCGGTGCTCAGCAGCGGCGCCTCGGGCGAGAACGTGAAGACGCTGCAGTACCTGCTGGTGCAGCGCGGCCAGTCGCTGACCGTGGACGGCGCCTACGGGCCCGCCACCCAGGCCGCCGTCACGGCCTTCCAGAACACCACCCACGCCTCGGCCGACGGCGTCGCCGGCAACCAGACCTGGAGCCAGGTCGTGGCGCCGCTGGCCCGCGGCGCCTCGGGCAGCGCGGTGCAGGGCGTGCAGAGCCAGCTGGTGGCGCACGGCATCCAGGTCAGCGTGGACGGTGCGTTCGGCCCGGGAACCCAGGCCGGGGTGACGTCCTTCCAGTCCTCGGCCGGGCTGCCGGCCGACGGCGTGGTGGACGCCCGGACCTGGAGCCGGCTGCTCGGCTGACCTCCCCCTCCCCCCCCGGTGACCGGCCCGGTCCGTACGGACAGCGGGGGCCGGTCACCGGCGCTTCCGGCACCCCCGCGGGGCCGTCCCAGCCCCGTCCCAGCCCCGTCCCAGCCCGTCTCAAGCCCGTCTCAAGCCCGTCCCAGGCCGCTCGCACCGCCGTCCCGGGCGTCCCGGGAGTGCCCGGGACGTCCCCGGTGCCGCGGATCGCCTGGCGGGACGGCCGACCGCCCCCCGAGAGTGGGCGGCACCGCCTGATCACCCCGACAGGCACCGGAGGGGATGGGAAGACCGTGAAGAAAACCTCGGCCCTGCGCGCACTCGCCGCGGCCGTACTGGCCTTCGTCGCACTGGCCCTGCTGCCCGCGCAGGCTCAGGCACTCGACACCACCACCTGGGTCCAGCGCAACCTGGTGGGCATCGGCTACCTGGCGAGCAGCGGCGTGGACGGCAACTACGGCCCGCAGACGACCGCCGCCGTCCGCAGCTTCCAGCACGACAACGGCCTCGACGAGGACGGCGTCTACGGCGCCCGCACCGAACTCGCCCTGCACAACAAGGTCGCCGAGGTCCAGCGGGTGGCCGGCTCGGGCGCGGACGGGGCCTACGGCTCCGGCACGACCGGCGCCGTCAGCAACTGGCAGCACGCGCACAACCTGAGCGACGACGGCATCGCCGGCCCGGCCACCATGAACGCGATGGGCGTCGCGCGGACGGTGCAGATCACCGCCCAGTGGAAGTTCCCGAGCCACGGCTGGAGCGTGAGCAGCCAGTTCGGCTGCCTGGACGCGATCTACGTCCACGAGAGCGGCTGGAAGGTGTACGCCACCAACCCGTCGTCCGGGGCGTACGGCATCCCGCAGTCCCTGCCGGGCGACAAGATGGCGACCGCCGGCTCCGACTGGCAGTACAACCCGGCCACCCAGCTCCAGTGGGGCCTGGACTACATCGCGAGCCGCTACGGCGACCCGTGCTCGGCCTGGAGCTTCTGGCAGTCCCACAACTGGTACTGACCGGCCCTCGCCGGCTCCGGCCGGCCCGGTCCTGACGGACCCCCTGCACCGCCCTGTTCGACGTCTTCCCGTGCCGACTCCTCGAAGGAGCACGTTGTGAACAACTCTTCCCTCGACCGCCGCGCCCTCCTGCGCTACGGCACCGGCGCCGTGGCCGCCGCCGGGCTCGCCGCGGTCGCCAACATCGGGTTCGCCCGCCCCGCGGCCGCCTACGGCTGGTCCGGCAACCTCAGCCAGGGTTCCTCCGGTTCGGCCGTGGTCGAGCTGCAGATCCGCGTCGCGGGCTGGGCGGCGGACTCCGCCTCGCAGACCTACGTGTCCGTGGACGGCTCCTTCGGCCCCGGGACCGCGGCCGCGGTGCGCCGGTTCCAGGCCGCGTACGGGCTGAGCGCGGACGGCGTGGCCGGCCCGCAGACCTTCGGCGTGCTCAACGCGCTGGAGAAGTCGGACGGTTCCACCGCCCACTTCAACTGGTCGGAGTTCACCAGCCACGACGGCTCGGGCTTCGGCGGCGGCAACGTCGGTGCCGACGAGGTCAAGGAGAACGTCCGCCGCACCATGTACAAGCTGGAGGCCCTGCGGAAGAAGGCCGGTGACCGCGCGATCACCATCAACTCCGGGTTCCGCAGCACCTCGTACAACGCCTCGGTGGGCGGGGCGAGCAACTCCATGCACACCTACGGCGTGGCGGCCGACACCGCGGTCTCCGGCCTGTCGACGCTCGACGTCTACCGGATCGCCGAGACCTGCGGCTTCTCCGGTCTGGAGACCCACACCGTCTCCTGGCAGCACGTGGACAGCCGGATCGAGCACTCCAACTACGGCTCCGGCTTCTGGTGGTGGCAGGACGGCGTGGCGTAACGGCGAGCGCCCCCACGACAGCGGCACCGCGCCCTCCCCACGGGGCGCGGTGCCGCTGTCCTTGTTCTCGTGCTGCTGTGTTACCGGGTACCGCGGCCGGTCAGACCTCGCGGCGCAGGCCCCGGCGGCCGGTGGCGACCAGCACCCCGCCCGCTCCGAGCGCCAGCGAGACCAGGGCCAACCCCTTCAGCAGGGTTGCCTCCCGGCGGTGCGGGCACTCGGCGTGGGCTTCCTCGGTCGGCCCGCAGTCGGCCGACCGCTCCTCGCCCGGCCCGCCCTCGGGCGAGCGGTTCCGGAGCGGCCCGCCCCGGAGCGGCCCGTTCTCCGTGGGCCCGTCGGCCGGGTCGGTACCGGGCGCCTCGCCTCCGGGCGCGGGGGCGCCCGGAGTGAGGAACGTGACGCGGCGGCTCTCGGCGAGGTGCCAGAGCTCCAGCAGGTGTTCGACATCGCCCCCGCAGACGGACGCGATGCTCTGCACCGCGTCCCGCGGGGGGAACTGCTTCCCGTTCACCCAGCGCTCCCACGAGGACTTCGCGTAGTGGGTGCGCTCGCTGAGCCGGACATAGGTGAGACCGGACAGGTTCTTCAACGACTGCAGCTCGTCGGCGAGCTGATCGGCAGGTGACGGTGTTGTGATCTCGGACGCGTGTTGGCGGCCCATGAGGTTCTCCCCGAACTTCCTCTGAGATGACCGTTGTTGTGCATGGTCCCGTTGTGCCGGGGGGCGCTCGTCTGCTCTGACGGCTGCGAGGTCTTTGCCCGGACCAGACCCGGCGTTGACCTCGGGGCTACCCGGTGTGACCAACTCTGCGCGATCGTGCACCGATCTTCGACCGTCTCCGTTGGTTCTGAGACGATGCGCCGTGTCCCCGGGCCACTGACCTGGGAGTTGAGACGCTGAAGTGGAGACGGGTGAGACGATCGGGTGGGCGCGGTGGGAAACTGATGAGGGCAGGAGCCGGAACGCGACTAAACTGATCATCCCAAAGAAGATCAGTCCATGCCTGCCGTCGACCCGCCAGAGGTGCCCCCCCACGATGAGTCAGTCCTGGAAACCGCTCCCTGACGACCTCTCGGAGCCCGCTCGGCGTCTGGCCGAGGAGCTGCGAGCGGTCAAGGACGCGCACCGGATCTCGCTCGCCGAACTCGGCAAGCGGACCTACCTCAGCAAGGCCTCCTGGGAGCGCTGGCTCAACGGCAAGCGTCTGATCACCTCCCAGGCACTGGACGGCCTGATCGCCGCGGTGGACTGCGACGCCGAACTGCTGACCTCCCTGCTGCGGCAGGCCGAGGCCGCCCGCGACGCGAACGAGCCGACCGGGCCCACGCCGGCCGCCCTACCCGTACCGGCCGCCGGTTCCGCCGCCGTGCCCGCGGCCGCCGCCAGGCCCGTCCCGGTGTCGGTCCCGTTCCCCGTCCCCGTCCCCGTCCCCGTCGCGGTGCCCGCGACCGTGCGCGGCGCCGGGTGGCGCCGCACACCGACCCTCGTCGTCGCCGCCGTCGCCGCGGCCGCGGTGCTCGTGCTGCTCGCGGGCCTCTACCTGCACGGCCGGGGCGGCGACAGCGCCGCCCCGGCGGCGACCGCCGGGCGTCCGGCCGCCACCGCGACCCAGGCCCTGGCGAGCGCGACCGCGCCGGCGCACCCGCTCTGCCAGGGCCTCGGCTGCGCCGGCAAGGACCCGGCGGCCATGGGGTGCGAGGCCGACGACCGCACCCTGCTGACCGGCAACATCGGCAAGGTCGTGCTGTACGTCCACTACAGCCCCCGCTGCCGGGCAGCCTGGGCCGGGATCACGGACGGCGCCCCCGGGGACACCGCCACCATCACCACCGGCACCGGCGGGCAGGAGACCGCCCGGATCCACTGGGGCTTCGACAACTACTCGATGATGGTGGACGCCGGCGCGCCCGACACCACCCTGCGGGTGTGCGGCCATCAGCCGGACGGCGACGGCTGCACCGGACTGGTCACCGACCCGGCCACCCGGGCGGACGTCCTGGTCCCGTCCACCCCGACCCCGGTGAGCGGCGCCCCGGCTCCGGTGGCCGCCACCCCGACCGCGACGCCGGGCTCCTGAGCGGGCTCCGGCGGCCGGGCGGCGGCCGCCGGGGCGCTCCGGTGCCCGTCAGACGAAGTTCTTGTCGATCAGCATCTGCAACACGTTCACATGGAAGTCCGGGAAGTCCATCGGCACGACGCCGAACCGGGCCCGCTGCCCGGTGCGGGCGCTCAGGTACGGGTAGACGGCACGGTCCATCAGGGTCTGCGAGCTGGTCTTGGGCCAGAAGCCGCCCGCGTAGCTGAGGAAGTTCACGAACATCCTCGGGTAGCCCGGGTTGAGGAAGGCCTTGTCGAACTGGGCGACGATGTCCCGGCCCTTCTCGCCCAGCGGGTCGAGCCCGCCGATCTGCCAGACGTCCTGGGTGTCGAACCAGTCGTTCTGCCCGCTGGACCAGCCGATCAGGCCCCACGGGTTGGCGAAGTCGGCGAGCAGCACCACCTTGCCGCGGGCCGCGCCCAGGGTGGGCCAGCCGTAGAAGTGGAACAGGCCGCGGTAGCCCAGGTCGTCCAGGTAGTGGTTCACCCGCCGCTGGAACTCGGTGTCGTCCAGGGCCTGGCCGCCGGCGTGCTCGTTCTTCAACCGCATCAGGACGGTCTCGCCCGGGTGCGCCTGGAGGAAGGACCGGCACTGGTCCAGCACGTCCTGGAGCCGGAGGTGCTGGTAGGCGTCGGAGTGGTAGATCCCGAGCTCGTCGGGCGCCCCCTCCAGGCCGTTGCAGCGGATGTCGAGGAAGCGCACGCCCTCCTGCAACTGCTGGGGCAGGCCCCAGTTCTGGGTGTGCGACCACTCGGTGCCGTACCGGGGGTTCTGGCAGCAGGAGTCGTGGGTGCCGGGGACGGTGAGGTCGAGCAGGGAGAGGTTCCCGTCCAGCCGGCCCATCCAACCGTCCGTCGGCACCCCGCCCGGGGTGGTCGAGGTGCCCGCCGCCCAGGCCGCGGACGGCACCCCGAGCAGGCTCCCGACCGCGGCCGCACCGCCGGCCCCGACGCCCCACCTGAGAAGATCACGACGTGCGATGCCCATGGACCGGCTCCCTCTGCCCCGTGCGGCTCTGACGACTTGACCCGACACTCCTCGAACGGGGCCGCCGCGTCAACGGGTTCAGCGCGGAGTCGGCTCCCGCCCGTCCGGGCCGACCACCAGCCACCAGGCCGGCAGCTCGATCCGCTCGCCGTCCGGGGTGAACTCGGTCAGCGACAACGGCAGTTCGCCCGAGGCCAGCACGGTCAGGCCGGCCGAGCGGAACAGCCCGTCGAAGGCCGCGTCGGCCACCTCGGCCGGGGCGAGGCCGTGGGCGAAGACCGGGCGCAGCTTCGGGGGCGGCCCGGCCGGATCCTTGGCCAGCCCCTGGAGCACGGCCTTGGCGGACTCGGCGAGTTCGACGACGAAGGCCCGGCCGCGCGACCCGAGCAGGGTCGCGACGGCCTCGGCCACCGGGCCGCGGTCGGCCGGGTCGCTCTGGTGGATCACCCCGCGCACGTACACGTCGGCATCGCCCAGGCGCTCGTGCAGGGCCCGGACGGCGGCCGGGTCGGTGGCGTCCAGCTGGGCGAACTCGGCCAGCTGCGATCGGTCCTGGCGCCGGGCGAGCCCGACGGCGGTCTCGGAGAGATCGACCCCGACGGCCCGGGGGAAGTGCTCGGCGAGGAAGCGGGTCTGCCGGCCGTTGCCGCAGCCCAGGTCGACGACGGGCAGCCGGGGCTCGCTCAAGTAGGGCCTGAACAGGGCGAGGTGGCGCTCCGCGGTGCGGGCCGGCTCGGCGTCCCAGATCACCGAGCCGGGCTCCTCGGGCGCCTCGCTCCAGAAGCCCTCCCAGGCGTTTCGGTACCGACTCGTCACGCTCATGGCTGGGACCTCCGGGTGTCACGCACAGTGCCGGGGTCGTGTCTATCGGTCGCGGACGCGGGAGGGCAAGGACCTCGGGCCCGACCGCTCGCGTGGCGTCGGGCCCGAGGCCGCTGGCGGCGGTCGCCTCAGCGGCCGGGGTGCCGGTCGGCCGCCATGGCGGCCGACCCGTCCGTGCGGGTGGCGGGGTGCCGGTGGGCCTGCGGCCCGGCCGGACGGGCGGTCGAGCGCGGTGCGCCCAGCGCCCCCAGCACGGAGCTGTCCAGCGGGCTGGCGGACAGCCGTTCCAGCACCCGCGCGCACGCGGCGCGCAGCCCCGGCCCCCGGTGGCGCACGTCGGGGACGACGGAATGGAACCCAGCGAGGACGGACATGCGGATCACCTCCGGAAGGACCTGCGGACCTGCAGGTGCGTCCCTCAGCTTGCGCCGCTCCGCCCGCGGGCGAACCCGGATTGACGAACTGCTGACGTCCTGCTGACGCGCCTCTGACGGGCCCCCGGAGTGCCTCTGGTGACCGCGCCCGGGCCGGTCTCAGACCCGGTGGGCGGCGACGTAGCGGGCCGGGTCCCGGCCGAACTCGCCGTGCCAGCGCCCCAGGCACTGCTCGGCGAAGGTGCGGCCGGTGGCGACGATCTCGTCCAGCGGGTCCAGGTAGCCGGGGACGTGCGGCGGTTCCAGGCCGGCCGCGACCCGGGCGGACAGTCCGGTCCGGGCCAGACGCAGCAGTTCGGCGGCCAGCGGGCGGACGGGGTCGTCGCCGAGGCGGGTGGCCAGGCCCTGGACGGGCAGTTCGGCGAGCGCGGCGCGGTGCTGCGCCAGGGTGTAGTGGCCGAGCAGGTCCCAGGCGGCGGCGAGGGAGGCGGGGTGGTAGCTGAGGCCGGTCCACAGGGCGGGGACGGCGGCGGAGTAGGGGTGCGGCGGGCCGTCGGCGCCGCGCAGTTCGAGGGTGCCGCGGACCCGGGTGTCGGTCCAGAGCTGGTTCAGGTGGGCGGCCCAGTGGGCCGGGGTGGGCTTGCCGCCCTCCGGGTAGCCGTGCCGCAGGAGTTCGGCGAAGGTGCGGTCGGGCGCCGGGTGGTAGCGGCCGGCCGGGTCGCGGTAGTGGATCGGCGGGATGTCCAGGGCCCAGTCGATGACGTCGTCCACGGTGACGCCGGGCCGCAGGGCGGGCGGCAGCACGCCGCTGCGCCGCGGGTCCATCCGCAGCCAGGACCAGCAACGGTGGGACAGTAGGCCCTCCGAACGCCCGGCCTGGAGGGGGGAGTTGACCAGCAGGGCGGAGACCACCGGTGCGGCGGCCGCCTGGGTGCGCAGCTTGCGGGTGAAGTCCTCGGGGGAGAGGTAGTCCAGGGTGACCTGGGTGGACAGCGACAGCGCCATGATGTTGCGGGCCCTGCTGCCCGCCTCGCCCAGCCCGGCGAAGTGCTCGCGCATCAGGGCGCCCCTGGTCATCGGCACCCACTCCATGTCCGACGGGCGGTCGAACGGCAGGTAGCCGCCGGGCAGCAGGGCCAGGCCGAACCGGTCGGCCAGTTCGGCGAGTTGCTCCAGCGCGGCCCGCAAGTCGTCCACCGCCTTGCCGACGCCGGGGGCGGGCGCGGACGAGTACTCGAGCTGGCCGCCGTGCTCCAGGGTGATCTGGCTGCCGTCCGGGCGCAGCACCCCGGTCAGCCGGCCGGTGTCCTCCTGCCGCTCGCCGCCCCACCGGGCCAGCACCGCCTCCAGGACGGCCAGCACGCCGCGCTCCCCGGAGTAGCGGGCGGCCAGCCCGGTGGCCGGGTCGACCAGGCCGCACTCCACCTCGATGCCGACCTGTTCGCGGCGGGCCGGGCGGAACGGGGCGCGCAGGTCCGCGCGGGTCAGCTCGCGGTCCGTCACGCGGTGCCCACCCGGGTGGCGATCCGGGGGTGGCCGGCGCGGTCGAGCAGGGCGTCCACGGCGTCCAGGGCGGACCGGGCGGCTCCCTGGCACCAGGCGTGGGCGCCGGACAGGTGCTCGCCGGCGAAGAAGATCCGCGGGTCGTCGGCGGGGTGCGGGGCGCCGAGCACGGTCAGGTAGCGGGTGTGCTCGCCGGGCGTCAGGTGGGCGAAGGCGCCGCCGCCCATGCCGGCCTGCACGTCCCAGTCGCAGTGCAGGATGTCGTCGACGTCCGCGGTGATGCCGGGGTGCAGCCGCTCCAGGCAGTCCAGTACGAGGGCGTCCCGGTCGGCCGGGGGCAGTGCGGTGAAGCGCCGGGCGTTGGCGCCCCACAGGTAGGCGCCGAGCAGGGCGGTCGGTTCGGCCGAGCGCAGCGGGTCCCGGACGGCCCAGTGCGGGCCGGGGCTGCCGTTGGCGCCGTCCTCGGCCGGTACCGCGTTGTCCGAGGGGTACCAGCACTGCTGGATCGGCAGGTCGGTGAAGCTTCCGCCGCCGTGGATGCCGTCCTCCAGCTCCCACCGGCGCCGGGTCAGGTGCAGCACGGTCTTGGTGCTGCTGGCGTAGCTGATGCCGCGCACGGCGTGCCGCTGCGGGTGGGGCAGGCCGGGGCTGACGGTGATCCGGTCCAGTGCGGGCGCCGGGACGCAGCACACCACGTAGTCGACGTGGTCGTGCAGCGGGGCGCCGAGCCGGGTGCCGCGGAGCCGGACGCCGTCCGGGGTGAGGGCGAGTTCGTCGATCCGGGCGGACAGTCGGACGCTGCCGGGGCGCAGGGCGTGGACGAAGGCGCGGATCAGCGCGTCCAGGCCGTCCACCAGCTCGACCTGCCCGTGGTGGAACAGGCCGAAGTAGTCGACCAGGACCTCCAGCAGTGAGGACTGCTCGTAGTGGGCGAGGCCGCTGGCGTGGCCGAAGAGGTCCCAGGCGTCCTGGGACAGGTGCTCGTGGACGAACTGCCAGAGCGAGACGGAGGCGGCCCGCTCCAGCGCCGGGTCGTCCCAGTGGCCGGCCAGCGTGCTTGCCTGCTGCTCGGCGGTGAGGGTGCTCCACACCGAGCCGAGCAGCCGGTCCAGCAGCGGCCCGGGGGCCTGCCGCTCGGCGGGGGCCAGCGCGTACGCGGGGAACAGCGAGGCCACCTCCTGCACCCGCACCCGCCGACCGCGCAGGTGGTAGTAGGCGCGCGGGTTGGCGTTGACGAACGGGCGGGTCTGCAGGCGGAACCGGGAGACGTAGTGCAGCACGCAGTGGTGGTTGCCGGGGATGCGCATGGCGCCCAGGTCGACGTGGGTGCCGTCCCAGAAGCGGTGGGTGCGCACCCGCCCGCCGGGCCGGTTCGCCTGCTCGTAGACGACGACGTCGAAGCCGCGCCGTTGCAGCTCGTACGCGCTCACCAGGCCGGCCACACCGGCGCCGACGACGGCGATCCGGCCGCGGGCGCCGACCACCGGGGCCAGCAGGGAGGGCGGGAACGCAAAGCTCGTATCGAACATCGACACCGCACCCCTCTGGCGACCGGGACTTCCGCCCCAGCCTCGGCCAGGCCTCGT
The DNA here is from genome assembly GCF_042724935.1 of Kitasatospora sp. NPDC127060. Lineage (NCBI taxonomy): Bacteria > Bacillati > Actinomycetota > Actinomycetes > Kitasatosporales > Streptomycetaceae > Kitasatospora > Kitasatospora sp. NPDC127060. The sequence continues at coordinate 211,913 of NZ_JBHXEG010000002.1, read as the reverse complement.
TCGTGTGCCACTCGGCGGCGCCGGTGCGGGTGACGCGGCGGCCCGGGTTCGCAGGGCCAATCTTGTTACCGGGTGGACCGGGCCGGGGCCGACCGCACCCGGGTGTCCGGGGCGCGCGGGCCTTCGCGCGGCGGGCCCGAACGTGCCCGGGCCGGTGTTCCGCGGGCGGCGCGGACGAGCCGGACGAGCCGGACGAGGAACCGCACGTCGGGCCGGGGGGGCCGGCGCCTCCGGCCGGCCGGAGGCGCCCGGCGGGCCTCGGTTCTTCGTCCGCGCCGCCGGGGCCTGGTACGGGTGGTGGCGGGAAATCCGCTGTCGGTGCACCTGGCTAGGCTCGGCTTCGGAGTGGACGAGGACAATGTGGTGGGTGCTGACGGGTGACGTCCGCAGGGCGGGGCTGAACCCCGCTCGGTGGGGGGCCCGTTGAGCGGGACGGGACAGGACGGGGGAACACGGGATGGAAGCGGACGGGCCGGAGCTGCGGGCGTACGTCGCTGCGCTGGTGCGGATGGGCGCGCCGGTGGTGCCGGGGCCGTCCGGGCTGGCGGTGCCGGCGGGCAGTGCGGACGAGGTGACGGCGGTCGCCCGGCGGTTGGCGCTGGCGGTGCTGCCGGATCGGGGGTGTCGGCCGGAGCCGACGCCGGGGCTGCTGGGGCTGGCGCGGGCGCTGGTGGTGGACGAGCACCCGTCGGCGTCCGGGTGGACGGTGGCGGAGCGGGAGCGGCTGGCGGGGTGGGTCGCGGTGCTGATCGAGCACCGGGGCGAGGACGGGGTGGAGGAGTTGGTGCGGGCGCTGAACGGGGAGTGAGCGCGGCACTCGCCGACGGGTCGGGTGCCCGGCGGGCGGGCGTTGGCGGATCGTTGGCCGGTCCTTGGCGGCGCCCGGCAGTCTGCTGGAACCGCCACGGGGGATGTCCGGCGGAAGCCCTGCCATGTGCCCTTGCCCGACCTGAGAGGTAGCGCGTGTCGAAGCCGTCCGTCGCTCAGCCCACGTCCGTAGCCCGGCCGCCGGCCGGCCCCCCGGCCGACCCCGCGGCCACCCCGGAGCCGGCCCCGGCCCGGCCGACCCTCGACCCTGACACCCTGGCCGAGATCCACCGGCTGCACGGCGGCTACCTGCTGCGCGCCCTGCTGCGGGCCACCCGCGGCGACCACGGCAAGGCCGAGGACATCCTCCAGGAGACCCTGCTGCGCGCCTGGCAGAACCCGGCGGCCCTCGCGGCCGGCCCGGCGCACAGCCGCCCCTGGCTGTTCACCGTCGCCCGGCGGATCGCCATCGACCACTACCGGATGGCCGCCGCCCGGGCCAAGGAGGTCATCGGCGAGCCGGTGGAGGACCGGCCGGTCGCCGACGACCCGTACGAGCAGGTGCTGGTCGCCCGGGACATCGCGCTGGCGCTGCGGCGGGTGCAGAAGCACCACCGGGAGGTGCTGGTCGAGCTGCACCTGAAGGACCGTTCGGTGCTGGAGGCCTCGGTCGAGCTGGGGGTGCCGCCGGGGACGGTCAAGTCCCGGAACTTCTACGCCGTCCGGGCAATGCGGCCGGTCCTGGCGGCGGAGCACGGGTACGCGCCGGTCACGGGCTGAGGGTCCGGACCTCGCCGTGCGGGTCGCCGTGCCGGTCGCCGTGTGGTTCTCCGGCGTCGGTGCCGGTGCCCGGCACGGTGCCCCGCACGATGCCGGTGCCCGGCACGGTGCCCCGCACGATGCCGGTGCCCGGCACGGCGCCCCGCACGATGCCGGTGCCCGGCCCGGCGTCGGCGCGCAGGCTGAGGGAGGCCTCCAGTCCGGCGGTGAACTCGCTGCGCCGGCCCGCCAGTCGGTCGTGCCGGCGGAACCGCTCCAGCGCCGAGGCCAGCCGCGCGCGCACCTCCGGCGTGCGGCCCCGGGCCACCAGGTGGGCGGCGTAGGACTGCTCGGTGACGGCGTGCAGGTAGAGCAGCCCCGCCTCCTCGCAGGCGGCCAGCAGCCGGTGCCAGGCGAGGTCCGCGGTCTCGTCCCGGACGGTCGGCGGCAGCGACTGGGCCTCGGTCAGCAGCGACCACAGGTGCACCTGGGTGACCGGGCGGGGCGGCAGTAGCTCCCGGGCCTCCCGGGAGCGGAGCCGGGCGCCCGCCGGGTCTCCGGTCGCCAGGCTCACCCAGCCCTGGTGGACCAGGGCGTCGACCAGCCGCTTCCGGTTGCCCGACTCGACGGCGAGCGCGGTCGCGTCCGCCGCCAGCCGCCGCGCCCCGGCGGAATCCCCGAGCATCGCCGTGACCAGCCCCAGGGTGGCCAGCGCGCGCACGCGCGCCGAGGCCGCGGCGGGCCCCTCGGCGGACTCGGCGGCGGCCACCCCCCGACGGGCCGCCTCGGCGGCCTCGCGGCGGCGTTCAAGGGCGACCAGTGCCTGCGCCCGGCAGTTGTGCAGGAAGGCCGCCGCCACCGGGTCGGCGCAGCGCTCGGCCGCGGCCAGACCGGTGTCGGCGCGGGCCAGCCAGTCGGTGAAGCGGCTGGCGCCGTAGTACAGCGAGCCGGCGGTCAGGGCGAGCCGCCAGGCCCGGTCGGGGCGGGTGAGGGCGGTGGACTCGATCAGCGCCCGGACGGCGGGCTCCTCGGCGTGGAACCAGTCGAGCGCGCTGCGGATGTCCACGACGGAAGGGACGGGCGGGACGGGTGGGGACGGCCGGTTGGGCCGGAGCGGCTCGTCGGGCGCCGGGGTGTCCTCCTGACCGGGGTCGAGGAGACCGCCGCAGTGCAGCAGCGCGGCCTGGTAGTGGTCCAGCAAACGGGTGCGGGCGTGCTCCCGGTCCTGTGCGGGCCGCTCGGCCAGCAGGTCGGCGGCGAACAGCCGGACCAGCTCGGTGCGCTGGTAGCGGCCCGGGGCGGCACCGGTGAGCAAATGGCGGGAGGCCAGGTCGCCGAGGGCGCGGTGGGCGGTCGCGGCGTCGGTGCCGAGCAGTGCGGCGGCGGCCGGGCCGTCCACCGCGCGGCCGGGGTGGACGGCCAGCAGGGTGTGCAGCTCTGCTGCCTCGACCGGCAACTGACGGTACGTCAGTAGAAGTTGTTGCCGCAGGCCGGTCCCGCCGTCGATCTCCAGGGCGGCCAGGCGGGTCTGCTCGTCGGCGAGTTCGGCGACCAGTTCGGCGACCGTCCAGCTCGGGTGGGCGGCCAGCCGGGCGGCGGCGATCCGCAGGGCCAGTGGCAGGTGCTCGCAGAGCCGGACGAGTTCGGCGGCCGCCGCCGGCTCGGCGGCCAGGCGTCCGGGCGTCAGCAGGTGCGACAGCAGGGCCAGAGCGTCGTCCTCGGGCAGCGCGGTCAACCGCAGCAGGGCGGCGTCGTCGGTGGCGACCAGCTTCTCCAGAGAGCCGCGGGCGGTCACCACGGCGGCGCAGTCCGGGCCCTCGGGCAGCAGCTCGACCAGCTGGTCGGGGTCGGCGGCGTCGTCCAGGACCACCAGCAGGCGACGGCCCCTGGTGTGTTCGCGGTAGCGCGCGGCGCGGTCGGCCCGGTCGGCGGGGACGGCGTCCTCCGGGACGCCGAGGGCGCGCAGGAAGCGGCCGAGGACGGCCCCCGGGTCGGCCGGGCCGTCCGGGTCGAGGCCGCGTAGGTCCGCGTACAGCACGCCGTCCGGGAAGCGGTCGGCGGCCCGATGGGCCCAGGCGGTGACCAGGGCGCTCTTGCCGGTGCCGGCCGGGCCGACCACCAGGGCCGGTCCGTCGGTGGCCCGGTCGGGGGCGCAGGCGCGGTCCAGCCACCGGGTCTCGGCCGTGCGGCCGATCACGTCGACGCGTCGGCGGGGGAGTTGGTTCGGGGCCCGGTGGAGCGGTACGGCGGCCGGGGGAGCGGGAGCCGGTGCGGCGGCCACCCGCACCGCCTCCGGATGGTCGTCCGCCAGCACCTCGGCGAACGCGGCCCGCAGCGCCGGTCCGGGGCGGATGCCCAGCTCGCGGTCCAGCCGCAGCCTGGTCCGGTGGAAGGCGTTCAGCGCGTCCGCCGGCCGCCCGGCCTGGTGCAGGCAGCGCATCAGCAGCGCCACCAGCTCCTCGCGCAGCCCGTCCCGCCGCACGTTCTGCTCCAGTACGGCCACCGCGGCCGCCCCCGTGCCCTGCCGCAGCCGCAGCTCGGCCCAGTGGAGCAGGGCCGCGGTGGAGGACTGCTTCAGGTGGTCCACCGCGGCGGCCCGCAGCGGGGTGTCCGGGAGGTCGGCCAGGGCCTCGCCGCGCCACAGCTGCAGCGCCTCCTCCAGCAGCGCGATCGCCTCCCCGACGGCCCCGCGCCCGGCGAGCTCCCCGGCCCGCCCGGTCAGCCGGGCGAACCGCAGCGCGTCCACCTCCTCGGCCGGCCCGCTCAACAGGTAGCCGCAGGCCCGGGTGTGCAACTCGAACGGGGAGTCGGCCAGCACCTTGCGCACCGCCGCGACGTGCCCCTGCACCGCGGCCCGGGCACTGGCCGGCGGACGCTCGCCCCACAGCAGCTCGCAGAACTGGTCCATGCTCACCACCTGGCCCAGCCGCAGCGCCGGCAGCGCCAGCACCGCCCGCCGCTGCGACCCCGCCAGGGGGGCCAGGCCGCCGGTCGCGACCTGCAACTCCACCGGCCCGAGCAGCCGAATCCGCACCAGTACTCCCACCTCGCAACACCCGAGAGCCGTCGGCGGCCTGCGGGGTGGAGAAGTGTAGTGCGCACACATGTCCTGCCCGTGCCCGGACGTCGGTCGTCGGTGGGCCGCCGTGGATAGAGAGTCCGTAGGGGTGCGGGATGGTTGCCTGCGGGGGGGTGTGGCGGAGCGGGAAGCGGTGCGGTGCGGCGGGGACGGTTCGGTGCGGCGGTCGAAGGGATGGCGCGGTGCGCACGCGTGTGCGGCCCAGGGGTGGGCGTTCGCCGACGGTGGGCCCGCCGTGGACGGCGAGCGGGCCGGGGTGCGGTCCGAGGGGAGCTCGCCTGCGGGGGATCGGCGCGTCCCGGTAGCGTGCGGGCATGGACGAGACTCACGGGAGACACGTGAACGCCCGGTTCGAGCGGCTGGCCCAGCGGGTCCGCGACGAACTCGCCGCCGCCGGGCTGCCGGTGGTGGCCCCGGGCCTGGACACGGCGCTGGCCGTCGGCGCGGAGGTCCGGGTGAGCACCTGGAACCAGCACTTCGGCGAGGAGCCGGAGGTGCTGGTGAGCTGGCACACCAGCCCCCGGCTGCGGAGCCGGGCGGCGGACCCGGGGCGGGACGGGGAGCCGACCGGGGCGACCCGGCAGGCCGGCGGGATCCACACCGCGATGGCCGCGGCGGTGATCGCGATCCTGGCCGCGGCCGGCTTCACCGCCCGGGTCCTGGGGGACGACTACGCGCCGTTCGACGTACTGGTCCTCGACGGCCCGGACACCAGGACGCCGCCGGCCTGGTCCGACCTGGCGGAACACCCGCGGCGGACGGTCGGCGAGCCGGTCGACTGAACCGCCCGGCCCCGGCCCGTCGTCCCCTCCTAGGGCGTGTCTGACCATTCGCGTCGGGTCAGCGCGCGCCCCCGGCGTCGCGCCCCCGGCGGGAATGTCAGACACGCCCTGAAGGCACCGTCACGGGCACTCGGGGAGCGATAACCAGCGGCCGGGAGTCCCGAGCCGGGAGTACCGGGGCGGGCCCGAGACCCGTGGCACGGGGGAAGGAAAGCATGGAGATCGAGCTGCTCGGACCGATGGCGGTCCGGCGGGCCGACGGCACCGAGATCACGCCCTCGGCTCCGAAGCGGCGCGCCCTGCTGGGGGCGCTGGCCACCCGGCTGAACCAGCCGGTGGGCGCCGAGGAGCTGATCGAGCTGGTCTGGGACGGCGCCGCGCCACCGACCGCGCGGGCCGCGCTGCAGGGTCATGTGGCCGCGCTGCGCCAGCAGTTGGACGATCCCCGGCTGATCCTGGGCACCCGCGGCGGCGGGTACGTCCTGGAGGGCGACGCGGACCGGGTGGACCTGGTGCGGTTCGGCGCGCTCTGCGACCGGGCCGGGCTCCTGCTGCCGGGGACCGTCGCCGGAGCCGGGCCGGACACCCCGGCCGCCCCGCTGCTGCGCGCGGCCCTCGACCTGTGGCGCGGGCCGGCGCTGGTCGACTGCGGGTCCGCCCTGCTGCGCGAGCGCACCCTCCCGTACCTGACCGACCTGCGGCTGCGCGCCCTGGACCGGCTGGCGCAGGAACTGGTGCTGGCCGGTCACGGCGGTGAACTGGTCGCCGAGCTGACCGAGGCCGCTGACGCCCACCCCAGCCGGCAGCCGCTGGCCGCCCGGCTGGTCCAGTGCCTGGAGCAGGCCGGGCGCGGACCGGAGGCGCGGGCCCGCTACGACCACGCGGTGGCCCGGCTGTCCGGCCCGCCCGGGCCGGAACTACGGCTGGCGGGCGAGCAGTTGGCGCGCCACGCCGCGCCCGACCGGCGCTTCGTCGGCCGCGCCGCCGAACTCGCCCGGCTGCACGAGGCCCTGGGCGTGGCGGCCCGGACCGGCCGCCCGATCCTGGTCACCGGCCCGGCCGGGGTGGGCAAGACCGGGCTGGTCCAGCACTGGGCGGCGCAGCGCTTCCCCGAGGGCGTGCTCCACGCAGACCTGCGCGGCACCCACCCGGACGGCCCGCGGGAGCCCGCCGACGTCCTGGCCGGCTTCCTCGCCGACCTGGGCGTCGACCCCGGCGCCGTCCCCGCCGATCCCGCCGAGCGCGCGGCCCGCTACCGCGAACTCCTCGCCGACCGCCGGATCCTGATCCTGCTGGACGACGCCGCCGACTACCGCCGGCTCGCCCCGCTGCTGCCCGGGCCGCCCGAGCCCGGCAGCACCGCCCTGGGCCCGGTCGTCGTCGTCACCAGCCGCAACCGGCTGCGCGAACTGCTCGTCCACGAGGACGCGCTCGCGCTCCCGCTCGGCCCGCTCGGCCCCGAGGACGCCCGTACGCTGCTCGCCCGTGCCCTCGGCCCCGACCGTCAGACCACCGGCCCGGAGGCGGACGCCGAACTCGCCGAACTCGCCGAACACTGCGACCACCTGCCGCTGGCCCTGCGACTGGCCGCCGCCCGGCTGGCCGCCCGCCCGGACTGGTCACCGGCCGACCTCGCCGCCGAACTCGCCGACGAGCAGACCGGCCTGGCCGCCCTGGCGGGCGTCGGCACCGAACGCGGCCCGACCGGCGTCACCGCCGCCCTGGACCGCACCTACCGGTCCCTGCCGCCCGCCGCCGCCCGGCTGTTCACCCTGCTGGGGCTGCACCCCGGCGCGGAGATCGACACCGCCACCGCCGCCGCACTCGCCGACCTGCGGCCCGCCGCCGCCCGCAGCCAGCTCACCGCGCTCGACGCCGTCCACCTGCTGGCCGAGACCACCCCCGGCCGCTACGCCCGCCGCGAGCTCGTCCGCCGCTACGCCGCCGGACAGGCCGCCGCACTGGACTGCACCGAGCGCTTCGGCGCGCTGGACCGGCTCATCGCCCACTACCTGCAACTCACCGACCCCTGGAGCGACGACGACGCGGCCGACGCCGGCGCCACCCGGCCACCGGCCTGGTTCCGCAGGGAGGAGAGCGCCCTGCGCGCCGTCGTACTCCGCGCCGAACAGTACGGCCGCACCGGCGCCGCCTGGCAACTCGCCCACCGGATCAGCCTGTTGCACGAACGGTCGGACGAGGCCGCCGACCGCGACCGGACGCACTGGCGGGCCGTCGCCGAGATCGGGCTGCGCGCCGCGCACGCCGACCGCGACGACGCCGCGCTCGCCCGGCTGGGCACCGACCTCGCCGTCCTGCACGTCCGCCGGGCGGCCCACCGCACCGCCCTGGAGCAACTGGACGCGGCGGTCGCGGCCGCCGACCGGGCCGGGGACACCCTGCTGCGCCACCACTGCCGCGACCGGGTGGCGGCCGCCCTGGTACGGGCCGGGCAGTACGACCGGGCGCTGCCGCTGCTGACCGACCTGGTGACCGCTGCCCGCACCCCGACGGCCGGACACCTGCTGGTCCGCGCGCTGACCGGGCTCGCCGAGGCCCTGGTGCTGGTCGGCGCCCCGGAAAGGGCGCTCGCCCACGCCGACGAGGCGGTCCGCCTCGCCACGGCCGACGGCCGTCCGGGCGGAGTGGCGGCGGTGCTCGCCACCCACGGCCGGGCCCGCGCCCTGCACGCCCTCGGCCGCCGGGACGCGGCACTGTCCTCGGCCCAGCTCGCCGTGGCCCTCGGCCGCACCGTCGGCGACGCCGCCGTGGAGGCCCGTTCGCACGGGCTGCTCGCCGACCTGCTGACCGAACTCGGCCGCAGCGCGGAGGGGGCGGAGGCCCGACAGCGGGAGCAACTGCTGGGGCGGGCCTGAGGTCCGCTGGACGCTGCCCTGGCCGAAACGGGCGGGGCGGGCGGGCGAGGTGCGTGCTCCGGGGGTGCCTGCCGGCCGGGTACCGAGCACGGTCCCGGGTGCACAACTGCCTTCTGCGCCGGGCGCACAGGCGGAACTACCGGCGGTTCTGGCAGGCGGAACCGGGTGCCTGGCGCCGGTGTCCCGGGCATCCCCGCAGGCGGGCGCCGGGTACGCGCACCACTTCCGCCGGGGCATACTTCTGCCTGAGGCGATCTGCCCGGCGCGTTGGCCGGCAGAACTGCGGCAGAACGGCGGCAGAGCGGCGTGCGTGCGGACCAGGGGCGGGGCGGGGAGATGGCGGTTGCGAGTGGAACCGGAGAGTTCGGCCACCTGTTGGCGGGGTACCGGGTGGCGGCGGGCCTGACCCAGGAGGACCTGGCCGCCACGGCCGGAGTCAGCCTGCGCGCCCTCGGGGACATGGAACGCGGCCGCACCCGGGGTCCCCAGCGGCGCACCGTCCAGGCGCTGGCCGCCGCGCTGGGGCTGGACGGCCCGCAGACCTCCGCCCTGGAGCGGGCCGCGCAGTCCGGCCGCCCCCGGGGCGTACGGCAGGTGCCGTCGCAGGGCACGGCCGTGCTCCCGGCCACCCCGGCGTCGGCCACCCCGGCGCCGGCCGCGCCGGGAGCCGTACCGGAGACCGCCGGAGGCCCGAAGCGCCCCGCAGCCTCCGCGTCACCGGCAGCCCCCGCAGCCCCCGCGTCCCCCGGTGCGCTCGCGCTGCCGCGCGACCTCGCCGACTTCACCGCCCGCGAGCACGCCCTCGCCGATCTCGCCGAGCTCACCGCCGACCGGCACCCCGTCCACCCCCGGGTGGTGCTGGTGAGCGGTCAGCCCGGTCTCGGCAAGACCGCCTTCGCCCTGCACGCCGCCCACTCCCTGGCCCCGGACTTCCCGGACGGCCAGCTCTCGCTCGACCTCGGCGGCACGTCCGCGACCCCGCTGCCCGCCCGGGAGGCGCTCGGCCAGGTGCTGCGGGCCCTCGGGGTGGCGGACGGCGCGGTGCCCACCGGGACGGAGGAGCGGGCCGGGTTGTTCCGCGCCCTGGTGCGCGAGCGCCGGCTGGTCCTGGTGCTGGACAACGCCGTCGACGAGAGTCAGGTGCGTCCGCTGCTGCCCGGCTCGGGGCCGGCCGTGACCATCGTGACCAGCCGGCACTCCCTGCCCGGGCTGGAGGCGGTGCACCGGCTGCGGCTCGATGTGCTCTCGCCGGTGGAGGCCGCCGCCCTGCTGGCCCGGATCGCCGGGCCCGAGCGGGTCGAGGCCGCCCCGGACGCCGCCGCCGAGCTGGCCCGGCTGTGCGGCTACCTGCCGCTGGCGCTGCGGATCGCCGGGCAGCGGCTGGTGGCCCGTCCGCAGCAGCCGGTGGCCCAGCTGGTGCGCCAGCTCGCCGCCGAGGAGAACCGGCTGGATCTGCTGGAGACAGGGGACCTGGCGGTCCGCCCGGCCTTCGAGCTGTCCTACCGCAGGCTGCCGGCCGAGTCCCAACGGGTGCTCCGGCGTTGCGCGTTGACGGCCGGCCAGGACTTCACGGCGGCCGTACTGGCCCGCTACGCGGGGCTGTCGGCCACCCGTACCGAGCTGGTCCTGGAGCAGCTGGTCGACGCCGGTCTGGTGCAGCCGGCCACCCCCGAGCGCTACCGGCTGCACGACCTGGTGCGGCTGTACGCGGGCGAGCGGCTGGCCGCCGACGAGACGCCCGAGGCGGTGGCCGGGGCCCGCACGGAGGCCGGGAGCTGGCTGTTGCGCGAGGCGGCGGCCCACGGCCTGCGGTTCGACCCGGACCACGCGGAGGCCGAGGGCACCGGAGCGGTCGGCGGCCCGCCGGTGCCGCTGACCGAGGCGGCGCGCTGGCTGGAGGACGAGCACCCGGAGTGGCTGGCGGCGCTGTACCGGGCGCAGCGGGAGGGCCGGCACCGGGAGGTGATCGACACCGCCGAGGCCATGCACTGGTTCTCCGACCGCCTGCTGAGCTGGGACCTCTGGGGCGAGGTGTTCCAGCTGTCGGTGGACTCGGCCCGGGCGAGCGGGGACCGGCGGGCCGAGGCGGTGCACGTGAACTACCTGGCCTGGACGTACGTCACCTGTCTGCACCGCTACCAGCGCGGCGTCGAACTCGCCGGTGAGGGCCTGGAGTTGGCCCGGAGCCTGGGCGACCACGAGCAGCAGGGCTGGGCGCTCACCTACCTGGGCGCGGGGCTGCGACACCTCCAGCGCTACCGGGAGGCGAGCGAGAGCTACCAGCGGGCGGCGGAGGCCTTCGCCGAGGTCGACAACCGGGCCGCCCTGATCGGCCGGCTGGTGACCCTGCGCGGCGCGGCGACCTGCCTGCGCCTCCTCGGCCGGGCCGAGGAGGCGGTGGACTCCCGCCGTCGCGCGCTGGCGGGAGCGCTGGAGCTGGTGGAGCGCTGGTCCTCCCCGCTGATGCACCTGCTGGCGGCCATGACGGCGCACGAACTCGGCCAGGACCGGGCGGCGTTGAAGCGCTGGCCGGCCGCCGAGAAGGCCTACCGGCAGGCGCTGGTGCACTACGAGGCGATCGGGCGCCCGGACAGCATGACCAAGACCCTGACCGAGCTCGGCACCGCGCTGATCGAGCAGGGGCGGGCGGACGAGGCCCGGGAGATCCTCACCGAGGCGCTCACCGACCTCAGCGCGGACGGCCGCCGCGGCCGGGCCGCCCCGTAGCGGGAGCCCGGCCTCGGGTCTGTCCGGCGGATCTCGCCGGGCGCGCGATCCGCCGGACAGACCCCAGCCGCACCGGTCAGATCCGGGTGTCCTCCACCACCGGCAGCCACCGGTCGACCGGTCCGGCCTGGCCGCCCTGTCCGGCCTCGCCGTTGTCGCTGCCCTGGACACCCTGGCTGCCCTGGACACCCTGGGCGTCCCGCGCCGCCGGGGCGAAGGAGCGCGGCGCGACGGCCGGCTTCTTGCCGCAGAAGGCCGGCTCCAGCGCGTTCATCAGGCCCTGGGTGACCGAGCCGTTGTTGGAGGCGTTGGCGAAGACCACCACCGAGCGCCGCCCGTCCTGGGTGGTGAAGGACTGGGTCTGGTAGCCCTGGACGATGCCGCCGTGCCCGAACACGTCCCCGCAGGTGAGAGAGATGCGGCGGAGCCCCAGCCCGTAGGAGATCTTGGCGGTCGGGGTGGGCAGGGCGGATTCCATCTGCCGCAGCGAGTCGTCGGAGAGCAGGCCGCCGTTGCCGCCGGCCATCAGCGCGGTGAGGAAGCGGTCGAGGTCATCGGCGGTGGAGATGACGGCGCCGGCGCTCCAAACCCAGGAGCCGGTCTGCTCGGTGGAGTCCAGCAGCGGCTTGGTGCGGTCGTCGTTGGTGAGGTAGCCGGTGATGTGGTCGCCCGAGATCCGCTGGTCGGGGACGACGAAGGAGGTCTGCTCCAGGTCGAGCGGTTCGATGATCCGCTCGCGCAGCACGTCGGCGTACGGCCGGCCGGTGAGGTGCTCGATGGCCATGCCCAGCAGCACGAAGTCGGTGTTGGAGTAGGAGTAGCGGCTGCCGGGGGTGTACTGCAGGCCGTGCTTGACGGACATCGCGACCATTTCGGCCGGGGTGTACACGTTGGTGCGGATCCGGGCCTCGAAGGCGGCCGTGGTCTCCTCGCCGGACTGCTCCAGCAGGTCGTTGGTGTGGTCGTAGATGCCGGCCCGGTGTTCCATCACCTGACGGCCGGTCATCGTCCAGCCGTCCGGGAGGGTGCCGGCCGGGAGGTAGTCGCGTAGCGGCTTGTCGAGGTCGATCCGGCCCTCCTCCGCCAGCTGCATCACGAGAACGGCGGTGAACATCTTGGTGTTGCTGCCGACCCGGAACCTCCACCCGGAGTTCATCGGCGTCCCGTTCAGGTCGGCCTTGCCGACGCTGAGGGAGCGGGTCCGGTCGTGGTCGCCGTGGTCGCGGACCACCGCGAAGGCGCCGGGGGCGCCCGCGCCGGTGGTGGCCTGGAGCGCACTGAGAACCCCGGCCGTGTCGGGGGTGGGCAGGGCCGGGTCGCTGCGGTCGGCGGCCAGGGCGGGGGTTGCTGCGGTCGCGGCCAGGACGGCAGCGGCGGCGGCCACCGCGAGGGGACGCAGAAGGCTGGTCTTCGCCATGTTCCTCGGCTCTCTCGTGAGCTGACGCGCTGTCGGGATCGCGTCGTACGAAGATCACTATCACCGGAAGGGACGGACCGTGGCAATGTGAACGCGATTGCCCGCCTCATCCGTTCTCGGGGTGTTCGCCACCCGTACCGTTCGTTTCCCGGGCCGGGGGCAAGGTTTTACCTCCCGTCGTCTACCCGCGTTGACCGGCACGCCCGCATCCTGTTCGAGCGCCCGTTCGTCGTGTCCACGTCGTGCGCCGCGCGTCCCCCGGTGCCCCCGCGCGCCGACCTCCCCCTCACCGACCACGGAGTCCCCATGCCCCTGGCCACGTTCGCGCGCCGTGCCGGCGCTCTGCTGCTCGTCGGCGCCGGCCTGATATCCGCCTCCGGCACCGCCCACGCCGACACCGTCACCGGCACGTACTCGACGATCGTCTTCCCGGACCAGGACCACAGCGCGGTCTACAGCCTCATCGACTCGGCCACCACGTCCGTCGACGTGACCATGTACGAGCTGCGCGACACCACGGCGGTGAACGCCCTGATCGCCCGTCAGCACGCCGGAGTGCGGGTCCGGGTGGTCCTGGACGGCAAGCACAGCTCGGTCAACGGCGCCGCCTACTCCGCCCTGACGGCCGGGGGCGTCGGAGTGACGTACTCCTCCTCGGCGTTCGTCTACACCCACCAGAAGACCGTCACCGTGGACGGCGCCAAGTCCCTGATCCTGACCGGGAACCTGGACTCCACCTACTACTCCAGCAGCCGCGACTACGGCGTCCTCGACACCGACGCCAACGACGTCGCCGCGATCGAGCAGGTCTTCGCCGCCGACTACGCCAAGACCTCGATCACCCCCTCCGACGGCGACAACCTGGTGTGGTCGCCCACCGACTCCCAGGACCGCCTGCTGGCGCTGATCAACGGCGCGCAGACCTCCCTGGACGTCGAGGAGCTGGAGTTCGGCGACCCGGCCCTGGTGGACGCCGTCACGGCCGCCGCCAACCGCGGCGTCACCGTCCGCGTCGTCGGCATGAACCCGAGCTCGTACAGCTCCTCCTTCGACGAGGTCACCGGCGCGGGCGCCAAGGTGGTCACCTACTCCTCCACCACCGGCCTGTACATCCACGCCAAGGCCGTCGTCGCCGACTACGGCACCGCCACGGCCAAGGTGTTCGCCGGCTCGGAGAACTTCTCCGACAACTCGCTGAACAACAACCGCGAGCTGGGCCTGATCGTCTCCGACTCCGGGGTGCTCGACACGATCGAGTCGACCTTCGCCACCGACTTCGCCAACGGCACGGCCTACTAGGGCGGGTCGGCACTCCGGGTAGTTCCGTCACCTCCCGTCCGGGCGGCCCCGCAGCGGGGCCGCCCTCCACCCGAGGAAACGCCATGACTTCGTCCGCGAAGCCCCTGAACGAGTCCCCGAACGAGTCCCCGAACGACGGCTCCCGCCGCTCCCGCCGCTCCCGCCGCACCGCCACCGCGATCGGCTCGGCCGTCGCGCTGGTCGCGGCCTCCGCCGGACTGTGGGCGGCCACCGCCACCACCGCCCAGGCGGCCGGGCTGCCCACGCCGGACCACATCGTGGTCGTGGTGCTGGAGAACCACGCCTACAGCCAGGTGATCGGCAGCAGCAGCGCGCCGTACCTCAACAACACCCTGAAGGCGGGCGGCGCCAACCTCACCCAGTCCTACGCGATCACCCACCCCAGCGAGCCGAACTACTACGCGCTGTTCTCCGGCTCCACCCAGGGCCGGGTCGACGACAGCTGCGTGACCGTCGGCGGGTTCCAGGCCCCGAACCTGGCCTCCGAGGTGCTCGCCGCCGGGAAGACCTGGGCGAGCTACAACGAGTCCCTGCCCAGCCAGGGCAGCACGACGTGCAGCAGCGGCAAGTACGCCCAGAAGCACAACCCCTGGTTCGGCTTCGGGAACGTGCCGGTCAACACCGCCAAGACCTTCGCCCAGTTCCCGACCGACTACACCACGCTGCCCAACGTGTCCTTCGTGGTGCCGAACCTCTGCAGCGACATGCACGACTGCTCGGTGAGCACCGGCGACACCTGGATCAAGAACAACCTCGGCGCCTACGCCACCTGGGCGCAGAGCCACAACAGTCTGCTGGTCGTCACCTTCGACGAGGACAACAGCCTGTCCGGGAACCGGATCCCGACCCTGCTCTACGGCGCCCACGTCACTCCGGGCAGCAGCAGTGCCACCACCTACAACCACTACAACGTGCTGCGCACCCTGGAGGACCTCTCCGGGGCGAGCGGGCACGCGGGCAACGCGGCCGGTGTGACGGACGTCACCGGCATCTGGAACTGACCCTCCGGGGCGGCCGTCGGGCCGGACCGGCGACCGTTCCGCGGCCGCCGGTTCCGGCAGCCCGGCCCGGGCCGTGGGGCATCCCGCCGTGGCGGCGTCCCCGGGCGTCCCCGGCGTCCCCGCAGCCCGGGGGCTCCGGCGGCGCCCGCCGGCCAGGGCGCCGCAGGCCACGGCCCGTACCCGCACCGGCTCGGCGCACCGCACGCCCCCGCCGGCCCGGCCTTCCCCGCCCCTCCGCCGCCGCCCCGGGCAGTGCTTCCGCCGACGTTTCGGCCGCCGCCGAATCCGGAACGCCACGGCCCCCGAGGACGTTGACCCGCCCACGAGAGATCAGCACCCCGCCCGGCCGCCGGGCCGGCCGGGGACAGCGCGGTCCGACACCACGGCCCGACCGGCCGGAGGGCGGGCCGTGGCACGGGGAGGAGTCGCGTGGTGCGGTACGGGATCCTGGGGCCCTTCGAGGTCCGGTTCGACGGCGTGACGGTGACGGTGCCGCGCCCGCGGCAGCGCGCCGGGCTGGCCCTGCTCCTGCTCAACGCCAACCGCCCGGTCGGCATCGAGCGGATGGTGGACGCCCTCTGGGGCGGGGCCCCGCCGCGCACGGCCCGCGCCCAGGTGCACACCGTGGTCTCCACCCTCCGCCGGGCCCTGCCGCCACCGGCCGCGCAGGCGCTCACCCTCGAACCGGTCGGCTACCGGCTGGCCGTGCGGGAGGAGGAGTTGGACGCGGCGCGGTTCGGCGTGGCGCTGGCCTCCGCCCGGCGACTCGCCGAGGAGGGCCGGGCGGAGGAGGCGGCCGACCGCCTCCGGCGGGCGCTGGCGCTGTGGCGGGGCGAGGCCCTGGGCGGCATCGACGCGCCGTTCGCCGCCTCGGCCCGGGCCCGGTTGGACGAAGAGCGCTTCGCCGCCCACGAGTTGCTGGCCGACCTGGAGCTGGCGCGGGGCCGGCACCGCGAGCTCGTGCCGGAACTGACCGCGCTGGCAGGGGAGTTCCCGGCCCGCGAGTCCATCGCCGAACGGGCCGCCGCCGCCCTCTACCGGTGCGGACGGCAGGCCGACGCGCTCGCCGTCCTCCGGGCCACCCGGCAGGTGCTGGCCGAGGAGTACGGCCTCGACCCCGGCGAGCGGCTGCTGGAGCTGGAGGGGGCGATCCTGCGGCACGACCTGCCCATGGGCCCGCCGGTGGACCCGCCGGTGGACCTGTCGGTGGACCTGTCGGTGGACCGGCCCGCCGAGCCGGCGACGGAACCGGCCGCGGAGCCCGGCGAGGGACCGGGGGCGGAGCCCTTCGCGGGGCTGCCGGAGCGGGTGCCTGCCCTGCCCACCCCGGCCCAACTGCCCCAGGTCACCTCCGGCTTCGTCGGCCGCCGGGAGGAGATCGACCGCCTGGTCGAGCTGTCCGGGGCCGGCCCCGGCGCCAGCCGGATCGTGGCGCTGACCGGCCCGGCCGGCGTCGGGAAGACCTCCCTGGCGGTGCGCGCGGCCCAGGACCTCGCCGCCCACTACCCGGACGGCCAGCTCTTCGTCGACCTGCACGGCTACGACCGGGAGGAGCACGAGTCCCCGGCCAGGGTGCTGGAACGCCTGCTGCTCGCCCTCGGCGTCCCCGGCCCGCTGATCCCCCACGACGAGGCCCTCCGGGAGGACCTCTACCGCTCGACGGTGGCCGGCCGCCGGCTGCTGGTGGTGCTGGACGACGCCCGCGACTACGCGCACGTGCGCCCCCTGCTGCCGAGTTCGCCGCAGAGCTTCACCGTGGTCACCAGCCGGGGCAAACTCGGCGGCCTGGTCGCCACCACCGGCGCCGTACCGCTGCGGCTCGGTGTCCTGTCGCCGACCGACTCGGTCGAGGTGCTCGGCCGGATCGCCGGCCGGGACCGGGTCGCCGGGGCGCCGGACGCCGCCGGGGAACTCGCCCGGCTCTGCGGCGGACTGCCGTTGGCCCTGCGGATCTCGGCCGTCCGGCTCGCCGAACGGCCCGAACTGCCGCTCTCCGGCCTCGCCGCGGAACTCACCCCCGAGGACGGGCGGCTCACCGCCCTCAGCCTGCCGGACGGCGAACTGACCGTCTCCCGGGTGCTGGAGCACACCTACCGCCGCCTCGACCCGGACGCCGCCCGGCTGCTGAGGCTGCTCGGCCTGCACCCGGCCGAGTCGGTGACGGAGGCCGTCGCGGCCGCCCTGCTGGGTCCGGCCGACGCCCCGCTCGCCGCCTCCGGGGCACCCGCCCGGCCGCTGCTGCGGATCCTGGAGTCGCTCCACCTCATCGAGCCCGCCGGGACGGGAGTCCGCTACCGGATGCACGACCTGGTCCGGCTGTACGGCCGTCAGCTCGCCGCCGAGGACGAGGCGGACTCGGCCGCCGCCCGGGACCGGATGTTCGACTGGTACCTCACCGTCGCCGACGCCGCCCAGCGGGTGATGGCCCCGGCCGCGCCCCACGTACCCGTCGAACCGCGCCACCGCTGGCAGGGCCCGCACCCCTTCGAGGGGGCGGCCGAGGCCCGGGACTGGTTCGAGGCGGAGGCCGACACCCTGCTCGCCCTCACCCGGCTCGCCGCCTCGATCGGCGACCACCGCACCACCTGGCAACTGGCCACCGTCCAGCAGACCCACCTGATCCGCAGTCACGGCATGGACACCCTGGTGGAGACCCAGCAGCTCGGCGAGCGCGCGGCGGTGCTGGCGGGCCACGGCCCGGCCGCCGCGGCGCTCGCCGGCAGCCTGGGCATCGCGTTCGCGATCCGGCGCGACGAGCGCGCCCGCGAGTACCTGCTGCGGGCCGTCAGCGGGTTCCTCGCCCTGGGCGACCTGCGCCGAGCCGCCGCCACCCGGCTGTACCTCGGCGACCTGGACGGCGGGACCGCCCACCGGCTGTGCCTCACGGCGCTCGGCCGCCCGGTGGCCGAGGACGCGGAGCAGCTCGAACGGGCCGTCCGGGAGCGGCTCGCCGAGTCGGCCTGACCCGATCCGCCCGGCCGGGCCGGCGGAAAGGCGCAGCTCGCGACGGGTGGGGCGGACGGGTAGCGGATGGATAGCAGGCGAGTAGTGGGGCCGCTGAGGATGGTGACCACAGCCCCACCGGACCAGACCCGGAGGGCAGGACGACGGACCGATCGGGTCCGGCACGTGACTCACCCACGAAGGAGACGATCATGCAGAACGAGAACATCGAGAACGTCGACGTCCAGGTCGAGGACGAGCCAATGGGGGGCGCCTTGCTCGCCGGCATGTCGACCATGGCAACCCCGCCCGCCGTGGCGTGATCCCCCGCGGCGCCGCCACACCGAGTGCCGGGGGGGGGCGCCCCCCGCCGGCACCTCGGCGTCACCGGCCACCTCGGCTTCCACCGCACCTGGCACTGCCGCCTGGCACACCGCACCTGGCACACCGCACCTGGCACACCGCACCTGGCACCGCCCGTACACCGAACTCCCGGGAAGAGCCGCTCTGATGAGACTTCCGAAGGTCAAGTTCGACCACCTGCCCTACCGCACCGACGACGGCTCGGTGCGGATCGGCGGCGAGCTCTACGGCCTCGGCGCCGAGATCCGCGACCCGCACGGGTGGGTCTGGACGGCCCTCGGCCTGATGGACGGCACCCGTGCCGAGGAGCGCATCATCGACGAACTGCGCGCCGAGCACCCCGGATTGGCCCTCGCCCCGGCCGCCCGGATCGTCAGCGGACTGATCGCCACCGGCTACGTCGAGGACGCGGCCGGCGCCGACACCGACCGGCTGGACCCCGCCGAACAGGAGCGCTACGCCAAGAACCAGGCCTTCTTCCGCCGGATCGACCTGCGGCCCCGGGAGAGCCAGTGGGACGCCCAACTGAAGCTCAAACGCTCCAGCGTGGTGGTGCTCGGCGTCGGCGGCACCGGCAGCCACGCCGCCTGGGCGCTGGCGGCCGCCGGGGTCGGCCGGGTGCACTGCGTCGACCCGGACCGGGTCGAACTCTCCAACCTGACCCGTCAGGTCCTCTACACCGAGGCCGACCTCGGCCGCCCCAAGGCGGAGGTCGCAGCCGAGCGGCTGCGGGCCGTCAACTCAGGGATCGAGATCACCCACGACACCCGGACCGTGGACAGCCGGGCGGCGCTCGCCGAACTGGTCGCCGGCCACGATGCCCTGGCGTTGTGCGCGGACGAGCCCGACAGCGAGACCCTCCGCGGCTGGGCCTCGGAGGTCTGCGCGCAGACCGGGGTGCCGTGGGTCGGCGGCGGCTACAACGGCCCGTTCGTCTCGGTGGGCACCTTCACCCGGGAGGGCCCCTGCTTCCAGTGCGTCGCCGCCGGAGAGGAGGCCCGGCTGCCGGACGGACCGCCGCCCAGACTCGGGGGCAAGGGCGTGCTCTCGGCCTCCGCCGGCATCTCCGGCAACCTCGTGGCCTACGAGGTGGTCGCGCTGCTCTCCGGGGTCTCCCGGCTCGCCCCGGGCTACCTGCGGGCGATCAACCTGATCGCCCCCGACGACCAGCCGCTGATCCGCCACGAGCGCCGGCCCGACTGCCCCAACTGCCATGGCTGACGGACTCCGTGACGACGGGCTCCGTGACGACGGGCTCCGTGACGACGGAGTCCGTGACGACACCAGGGTGGTCTTCCACCCGCTCGGCATGCGCGAGGACGCCGGGGAGTGGATCGTCGGCCGGGCCGACACCGGCGACTTCGTGGCGCTGCCGCCCGCGGGAGTCCGGGCCATCCGGCTGCTCCAGTCCGGTCTGTCGGTGGCCGAGACAGCGGCCCGCATCCAACGCGAGACCGGCCGCCGGCTGGCCGTCGCGTCCTTCGTCACGTCGCTGACCGCGCTGGGCTTCGTCCGCTCGGTGGACGGCCGCGAGGTGGACTCCGCCCCGCCGGTGCGGCCCACCTTGCCGTGGATCCGGACCGAGCACGTCCGGTGGCTGCTCAGCCCGGTCGTCCCCGTCCTGCTGCTCGCGATCGCGGCGGCCGCCGCCGTGGTGCTGGCCTTCCGGCCCCGACTGCTGCCGAGCTGGCACGACCTGGTCTGGAGCGACCGGGGCACCCTCGTACTCGCCGGGCAGGCCGCGCTCACCTGGGCGATGCTCTTCGTCCACGAGCTTTCGCACCTGCTGACCGCCCGCGCGGCCGGCGTCCCGGGGCGGATCCGGCTCGGCACCCGGCTGCAGTTCCTGGTGATGCAGACCGACGTCTCCGGGATCTGGCAGTGCACCCGGCGGGTCCGCTGCACCGTCTACCTCTCCGGCATGGTGCTGGACCTCGCCACCGCCGGCGGCTGCGTGCTGATCGAGGCCGGCACCGGTCCGAACCGGCTGCTGTCCCTGCTCGCGCTCAGCAAACTGCTCGCCGTGGCCGTCGAGTTGATGGTCTTCATGCGCACCGACGTCTACTTCCTGCTCCAGGACCTCCTCTCCTGCCGCAACCTCTACCAGGACGCGGCGGCCCACTGCCGCCACCTCGCGGCCCGCTGCCTGGGCCGGGCCCACCCCGACCCGCTGACCGCCCTGCGGCCACGGGAACGGCGGATCGTCCGCGGCTACGCCGTCCTGATGGTGCTGGGCACCGCCGGCTCGCTGCTCCTCGCCTACCTGGTGTTCGCGAAGGTGACCCTGGTGCTGCTGACCCGGGCCCTGCACACCCTGGGTGGCCCGGCCGACCCGCTCTCCCTCGCCGACGCCGTCGCCACGGTCGTCGCGCTGGTCACCACCCAGGGCCTGTGGGTGCGCGCCTGGTGGCGCCGGCACGGACCGAAGGTCCGCCCCGCGCTGCGGTCGCTGCTGCGGCGCTCGGGGAGTGCGGCGCAGACCCCGGGACGGCCGGCCGGACCCTGACCGGCACTCGACCGGGGGCGCGCCCGGCTGGTATCGATTGGGGCGTGCGATTCGAACAGGTACCGATGCCGGACGAGGTGGGGGAGCGCCCCCGGGACGAGCGCGGGTACCCGGTGCCGGCGATCACGCCGTGGCAGGACGGGCAGCCGCAGTTCGCCCTGACCGACCACGGGCGCAGCGCCGACTGCGCGCTGGAGCGCCGCTGCTCGGTGTGCGGGGAGTTCATGCCGCGCGGACCGGTGTGGCGGGTGGTCGGCCCGGGGGAGAGCGCCGCGATCGCGGAGGCGCTCGCGGCCGGGCGCGGCTACCGTAACCTCGCGCCGACCATGGAGGGCCCGGGCCACCGCGCCTGCATGCTGTACGCGTCCATGGTGTGCCCCTACCTGGCCCGGCCCAACGCCCGCCGGAAGGTGACCGCCGAGGGCTCGGCGGACGGGCTGACCGCCGCCGCCGTCCGCGGCGCGGCGCGCGGCGGGACGGGGGCGGTGGTCGGGTTCGGTGACTACGAGTACGCCGTCACCGAGGCCCGGGTGCTGTTCCGCTTCCTCGACGTGGTCGAGTTCCTGCCGCACGAGTCGGCCGACGAGCACCTGGCCGAACTGCGCGCCGAGCTGGCCCGCGCGGCCGGAACGTCTTCGGGCACCGCCTAGGCCCGGCCCGGACCGGTTCGGACCGGCTAGCTAGTTGAGCCTCCGCAGACTGTTCTTGATCGCCTGAAGCTCACCAACCAGTCGGTCGATAGCCGCATCAAGCAAGAGGACAGGGTCCTCGGCCGACCAGAACCTAATCGTCCGCTCCAGCTCCTCCTGCCAGAAGGTCTCGTCGTTCTCGACCTTGAGCTTGAGGTGCCGGGCCAACTCGGCGAAGCCCGAGCCGGGCGTGTGCGACCTCTCGGGTAGTGGACCACGCGGCGTCGGCCCTGGGAGTCCGCCGACCAGCCGGACTGCTCGGCGTTGGCCGCCTCCTGGGTGCGCCGCCAGATGCCCTCCTCGACGGAGCGCGGGCGCTCGTGCCGGTCACCGGCGAAGTGCCGGTTCCACCGCTCGACCTGCTCTTCGGTCAGGCTCTCGATCACAGGGTGCGGGAAGAACACGGATGCCTCCTGATCAGTGGATGATGCTGGTGGGTCAGTGCGCTCGGCCGGCTGGCGGCGGGGCGGGGGTAGCCTGGCGTCGGCGCCGGGCATGGACCCAAGGGAACCCGGCGACGGGGTGCTGATGCGATGTCAGAAGACTGGAAATTGCGATGAACGACCGGTCCGTCACCGCAATTTCCACAGGCCCTGGACTGTCGCCGACCGTGCCCGGCTCGCTACCGTCAGGACGGCAGGCAATGGCAGTGACTCACCGCGGGGGTCTCATGGGCAGGCCGAACGACACGATCCGGCGCGTCCGCGAAGTCGAATGGGAGAAGTCGCGCACCGAGGCGGCGACGTTCCTGGTGGAGCAGTCGATCGAGGCAGGCGAGCCGCTCTACCTGGTGGCCCGCACGATCGCGACCTGGGAGGACGGCAAGACCGCTTGGCCGCGGGCCAAGTACCGCCGGCTCCTCCACCGGGTGACCGGACGCACCGCCACCGAGCTGGGCTTCACGCAGCCGACATACCGGGGCCGGTCACTCTCACCCGGCACAGAGACGACGAAGGGCAGTGACGAGGACGTGCACCGACGCAGCTTGCTCCTCGGCCTGGGAGCCGCGGTGCTGACCACCACCGTCCCCCAGGGCACGGGCGCCGGCCCGGTGCCGGGCGCGGGGCCCGCCTTGGGACGCGACCATGTCCAGGCTCTGCGGCAGGCCGAGCAGGCGCTGTACGAGCAGGACCGCGACCGCGGCTCCTCCGACCTCGCCGGGCAGGCCACGGCCATCCTGGACACCGCCCAGACCTGGCTGACGGAGGGCCGCTACGACGACGGCCTCGGCCGCGAACTCCACACCGCGACCGGCATGCTCTCCGTGGCCGCCGGCTGGCTCGCGCTGGATGCCGGGCGCACCAAGGACGCCCGCTCCCGGTACACCGAGGCCCTGGCCAGCGCCCGCCACGCCGACGACCCCGGCCTGGAAGCCCACGCTTTCGCGTGCCTGTCCCTGCTCGCTCACACCACCGGCCGCCCCCGCGAGGCCGTCGGCACCGCCCAGGTCGCGCAACGCGCGGCCGCCGGACTCGGCTCACCGCGCTGGCTGGCGCTGCTGGCGATGCGGGAGGCACGCGGCTGGGCCCTGCAAGGCGACCGCGCGCTCACCGAGCAGGCCCTTGTGCGGGCCTACGACCTGTACGCCAAGGGACCGCGGGAGGCCGACCCCGGCTGGCTGGAGTTTTTCGTCCCCGCCGAGGTGGCCGGGCTGGAGTCGCTGTGCCGGGCGGACCTCGGCCAGTTCGACCGGGCGTGCGCGGGCGCCGAGCAGACCCTGATGCTCTTCGCCGGCGGCCACGCCCGCAACGCCGCCCTCTACACCGCCGACATCGCGCTCCACCAAGCCCACCGGGAGCGTCCCGACCTCGACGCCGCCGTCGACGCGGGCCACCGCACCCTCGCCTACCTCAAGGACGTGCGCTCCGAGCGGCTCACAGCTGCCGTCCACGGCATCGCCACCGCGCTCCAACCGCACCGGACGGTGCCCTGCGTGGCCGAATACCTCGACGCCTACCGCACCGCCGTGGCCGCCTGATGGACACCACGGATTCCTCCAGCACGCCGTCGGTGTCCCTGCGCCGTCACGGCGCCGCCGACACCGCCCCGCTGATCGACACCCTCAGCGGCATCTGGGCTGACGCCCACACCGGCCACGACGACGTCACCGAGGCAGGATTCACCCCCCAGACCCTGCGACGCCAGATCACCGCACACACCCGCCACGACCGCTTCACCCTGATCATGGCCTCCGCGGACGGCCACGACGTCGGCTTCGCCTACGGCTTCGCCTGCACCCCCACCTACTGGTTCGGCGAGCAACTCCTCCCCGCCATCGAACCCGACGCCCGCACCACCGATTCCCTCGCCGGCATCTGCGAACTCGCCGTCCGAACCAACTGGCAAGGCCGCGGCATCGGAACCCGCCTCCACGACGCTCTCCTGGCAGCACTGCGCACCGAATGGGCCTCCCTGCTGGCCATGCCCGGCGACCGGCCCGCTCAGCGCCTCTACCATCGCCTCGGCTACCGCTACGCCGGACCGTACCCAGCGGGCCCCAACGGGCCGGTCCTTGACCTGCTCCTGCTCCACTCGCCGCCTCGCGCCAGCTAGGCAGTGTCCTGGCGATCACGAGCGGAGCCAAACGACTCAACTGATCGCCAGGACACTGCCTAGCTGGGGGGCCGACTCGGGCCGCCCAGGACCGGCCCGGACCGGCCCTACGGCCGGTAGGAGGGCAGGCCCTTGATGGTGGAGACCTGGGTCGGCGCCGCCGAGCCGTCGGCCGGCACGGTGCTGATGCCGTCCGGGGTGCGGGCGGCGACGGTCTTGCCGTCGGGGGACCACGCGGGCTCGGTGTAGTCGGTGGTGGCCGCGGGGGTGAGGTCCTTCTCGGCCTGCTTCCCGAACTCGGTGGCGCGGGTGAACAGGTGGTCGTGGCCGTTCACCGAGCGGACGAAGACGATCTCCTGGCCGTCCGCGGTCAGCGCGGGCTGGGAGCCCTTGCCGAGGTCGCGGGCGGCCGGGCGGAGGTAGTCGTCGTAGAGGTAGACCTCGTCGGCCGGGGTGTTGGCGTACGCGATCTCGGCCTGCTGGCCGCCCGCGTTGGGCCAGGTGTTGCCGGTCTGCGGGGGCTGGGGCTGGCTGCCCGCGTCGCCGCCCTCGGAGTTGCGCGGGGTGAGGTCCGCGACGGTGCCGCCCTTGGCGGGGACGGTCGCCAGCCGCAGCACACCGCCCTTGGTGGCGGCGAACACGATGTTGTTGTAGCGCTCGGTCTCATTGGGCACCGAGTCCCCGCTGGGCCCCTTGGCGGCGTGCTGCCAGGTCGGGTGGGACCAGGCCTCGCCGCTGGGGGCCTTGGCCAGGGTGGACTTGCCGCTGCCGTCCGGGTCGGCGGTGACCAGGTCGCCGTCGCCGTTGACGAAGACGACCTTCTTGCCGTCGGGGGACCACGCGAGGTCGCGGACCACCGTGCCGAAGTCGACGGTGGTGCCGTTCATCGCGACGGTCCTGGTGCCCGTGCTGATGCTGAGGTGGTTGGCCGCGGAGGTGCCGTTGACCTCTTTGACGCCCGGCGCGGGGCTGCCCGAGTGCGAGCCGCCGCCCGGCGTCGCCGTGCCCGGGGCCGCCGATCCGGGAGCCGCCGTTCCGGTCGCGCCGGGGGCCGCGGAGCCGGGGTCGCTGTTGTCGGGGCCGCAGGCGGAGAGCAGGACGGCGCTCGCGGTGGTCATCAGGGCGATGGCGGCCGCGGTGCCGAATCTGTTGCGCACGGACATAGCAGGGTCCCCCTCGGATGGTGCTGTCGCTTCGACAAGGAGGTTCCCAGCCCGAGGTCAGGACCGGGTGCGCGCTGTGTCACAGCCGTGGAACAGGCGCTGCCCGACGCGGCGTCAGTCGGCTTGTCCGGTAGGGCCGGGGTGCTCAGAGGCCGAGTTCGGTGAGGCCCGGGTGCCCGTCCGGGCGGGGGCCGGCGGGCCAGTGGAGGAGGCGTTCGGCGGCGGTGATCGGCAGATCGTTGATGCAGGCGAGGCGGCGGGCCATCAGGCCGTGCCGGTCGAACTCCCAGTTCTCGTTGCCGTAGGAGCGGTACCACTGGCCGCCGTCGTCGTGCCATTCGTAGGCGAAGCGGACCGCGATCCGGTCGCCGTCGTACGCCCACAGCTCCTTGATCAGGCGGTAGTCGAGTTCGCGCCGCCACTTGCGGGTGAGGAAGGCGGCGATCTGCTCGCGCCCGGTGAGGAACTCGGCGCGGTTGCGCCAGCGGCTGTCGGGTGTGTACGCGAGGGCGACGCGCTGCGGGTCGCGGCTGTTCCAGGCGTCCTCGGCGGCCCGGACCTTGCGGTGAGCGGTCTCCTCGGTGAAGGGCGGCACGGGAGGGCGCTGTTCGGTCATGGGACATCTCCTCGGGAACGGGTATTCCGCCGGTGAGAACGATCGTTCTCACTTCAGTCGCTACCCTAGGAGAATCATCGTTCTCACGCAAAGGGCACGGCAGATGGAGCAGGTGGACCCGCGGACCCGGATCCTCGACGCGGCCGAGGAGCTGTTCTACGGACAAGGCGTCCAGGCGGTCGGGATGGACGCCGTCCGGGCCGCCTCCGGGATGACCATGCGCCGGGTCTACCAGCAGTTCCCGTCCAAGGACGAGCTGGTCGAGGCCTATCTGCGGCGCCGCGACGCGCGCTGGCGGGCGAGCCTGGCCGTCCACGTCGCGCGCACCGGCGGCACGCCCCGGGACCAGCTGCTCTCGGTGTTCGACTGGCTCGGCGGATGGTTCGCCGAGCCCGGCTTCCGCGGCTGCGCCTTCGTGAACGCCTTCGGCGAACTGGGTGCCGGCATCCCGGCCGTGGCCGCCGCCGCCCGGCACCACAAGGCGGAGTTCGCCGGGTACCTGGCCGGCCTGGCCGAGGCGGCCGGCGCCCCGCCCGCCACCGCCGCCCAGCTGGCCCTGCTTGCCGAGGGCGCGATCACCGTCGCGGCCGTGCACGGGGACCCGAGTGCCGCCGCCGACGCCCGGGAGGCCGCCCGGCTGCTCCTGGACGCCGCCCTGTCGGGTCGGGGCTGACGGGGCCGCGGGTGACGGGGTCGGGGCCGAGGGGGCCGGGGCTGAAGGACGGGGTGACGGAGGTCCTGGAGCGGCTGTTCCCGGAGGGCTGAGCCGACGGCTGCGGCGGGCGGGGATCCGGAAGCCGGAACCCGCCCGCCGCCCACCGATCGTTGCCCGCCGTCCGCCGCCCACTCGGAGCGGCGCCCGGGCTCAGGGTGCGTCGGTGTGGGTGAGGGTCTCCCAGCCGATGAAGTAGTCGGCCCCGAACGGGCTGTGGGCCGCCACGTACTGCTCCGTCTGCGGCATCGCCAGGCCCTCGCGCAGGTGGTACTCGTTGTAGGCGAGTTGCACGGCCGGGCCCAGACCGGTGTTCACCGAGCCGTCGCACAGCCAGTCCGGGGCGCTCGCGCCGTTGTCGTAGGCGGTGTGGAACTCCAGGGCCTTGACCAGCCGTTCGCGTCCCTCGCCCCACAGGTCGAGGCCCTGCAGCCGGGCCGTCTCGGCGGTCTGGGCGGCGGCCTCCAGGCCCCAGCCGGTGTGGCCGAAGTCCCGGCAGGTCTCCTGGGAGAGGCCGTCCACGAAGGTGGACTGGCCGTTCCAGTACTTGACCAGCGCGGACTGTCCCTGGATCCCGGCCTTCGGCGGCGGGACCGGGAGGTTGCCGTCGGAGGAGAGGTAGACGTAGGCGGGCAGCCGGTGCCGCCACAGGTCCGCGGCCCGGTCGAACAGGCCGCGGTCGTCGAGGAAGACGGCGATGCCCATCAGGGCGTCGGTCTGGATCAGCTCCCAGTTGCCGTTCTTGCGCGGGCTGCCGGGGGTCAGCAGCGGCACGTAGACGGTGCGCAGCATGGTGGCGAAGCGGTCGACCGAGCCCGCGGACCAGCCGGCGTCCGAGTGGCGGATCAGCTCGGCGGCGCGGGCCCAGTTGTTGCCCGACCAGCCGGTCTGCAGCGGCGCGTTGGTGTTGGTGTGCTCCCGGATGACTCCCGACCAGGCGTCCATGATGGCGATCGCCTTGTCGGCGTGGCGCCGGTCGCCGGTGAGGGCCCACTGCAGGGCGTGGGCGTAGGCGGCCATCGAGTCGTCCCGCTCGTCCGAACAGCCGTTGTTGGGGTGGGAGCTGGAGCCGCACTCGACGGTGGCGCGCGGCTTGGGCTGCCAGTCGAGCGAGGCGTACTTGCCGGCCCGCAGATCCGCGAGGGCGGAGGTCCAGGGCTCGGCGCCGGCGGCCAGTTTGCCCTTGACGAAGGCGAGTTGCCGCGCGCCGACCAGCACTCCGGGGTGCTGGAAGGCGGCGGCGGGCCGGCTGCCGACCGTCGGGGTGCGGGCTTCGGCGGGGGCGCCGGCGGTGGGCAGGAGCAGCGCGGCGAGGGTGGCGCCGGTGATCAGCGTTCGGACAGCGCTGCGGGTGTTGTTCCTGGTGGTGCTACGACCCATGGGAAGTCACCTCTCGGTGGGGGAGGAGTCGTGCTCAGGTCCGGGGATAGGCAGTTAGGAAACCTTCCTAACGCAGGGCATTGAACCACCAACGCGTGAACACGCCAAGCCGCCCCGCGCCGCGCGGCCCTTGCGGGGCCCGGCCCCGTGCGTCCCACCAGTCCCTCGTTTATCGCCCGTTGATCGCCGCCGCCTACCGTCGGTTCCATGGACGACAGGACGGCCGAGCGGCCGGGGGCGGCGCCCGAGGGGCGGATGACGGAGCAGGACACCGAGCGGTTCCGGCAGTTGCTGGCCGGGCTGGAGAACTCACTGGCGGCGGACCGGGAGGTGACGGGGCGTGACGCTTGAGGCCGCCGAGCCGGGTGACCCGGTGGCGGTGCTGCCGCTGTGGCGGCGCGGCGCGGAACACCAGGACGCGGACCGGCCCGGGGTGCTGCGGGGGCACACCGGGCCGGTGGTGTCGCCGTCCGATCAGCCGGCGGCGGCGCCGGACGAGCGCTGACGGATCGAACGCCGACGGATCGAACGCCGACGGATCGAACGTTGATGGCGAGGTTGCGGCCGGAGCGGTCGCGGGTGGAGCTGGCAGGGTAGGCGGGGCAGGCGGCGGCTCACTAGCAGTCGCAGCCGCAGCCGTCGCACCCGCAGGAGTCGCAGCAGTCGCACCCGCACTTGCCGCAGTCGCAGCAGTCGCCGCAGCCGCCGCAGTCACAGGCGTCGCAGCAGTCGCAGCAGTCGTGCCGCTCGCAGAAGCCCTTGCGGCGCTCCCGGGTGAACGGGTCGTCGTGCTCGCAGCAGAGCAGCTGGCAGGAGCAGGCCATCAGCGCCCACACCGCGCACCCGGCGAGCAGGTTGCGCGGCTGCGGCGGCTTCCCGCCGGGCGGTGGGAGGAAGCCCGGGCCCTGGGGCACCCACGGGGGTACGGGCGCCTGGTCCGGGGCCTGACGCGGCGGAGCGTCCTGCGGGTGCTCGCCGGTGGCGCCGGTGGCGGCCCCGCCGGTGGCGCCGTGGCGGCAGCTCGTCCCGTGCCCGGCCCGGCCGAAGACCCGGTCCACGGCGCTCTCCGTCTCGTGTCCGAGCAGGACGTGCACCAGGGCCCGGTCGGTCAGTTCGACCTCGCGCAGCGCGAGCCGGATTCCGTGCACGGCGTCCCGGCAGAGCCGCTCGGCCTCGGCGCGGTCGGTGCCGGTGGCGGTCAGCGGGTTCCAGGCGCCCGAGGCGGCGTCGGCGTCCTGGTCCTCGGCGGCGTCCAGGAGGTGGGCGAGGCGGCCGAACAGCCGCCCCGCCTCGGCGAGCGGGGCGGCGTTGCCGGGGCGCCCGGCGATCACGGCGGTGTGGGCGAAGGCGGCCGAGGTGGCGGTCTCGGTGGGCTCGGTGACCAGCAGGACGGAGCCGCCGGGCAGCAACGTGCGCTCCAACTCGCCCTGCCGGGAGGCGGCGTCGAGCAGTACGGCGGTGTCGAAGCCGACCGTGGAGGCACTGCCCGCGCTCTTGCGGTCCCAGCGGCGGGTCACCGCGCGGGCCCCGGCGGCGACCGGCCGGCGGGCGAACACGCCGTCCCGGTCCTCGACGTGGTCGCGGATCTTCACCGAGGCGAGTGCCAGCGACACGGCGGCGGCCAGCCGGGCACCCTCGCCCTTGGCCACCGAGGCGGTCCGCATGCCGCGCAGCGGGCAGGGGCCGGCGGTGCGGCGCCACGAGGAGTCCTCCCGCTCGGCCTGGGCCTCGACCAGGACGGAGATGATCAGCCCGTCGTAGTTGGTGGCGGTCCGGGCGAGCTGCCCGTGGTCGTCCCGCAGAGCGAGGCAGAGCCCGCAGAGATGCGCCATCCAGGAGGTCTGGAGGCGCTCGGACAGTCGGTGCCTGCACGGCCTGATGATGCCGAACACGATCGTTGGTCCCCCTCGCCGATGGGCCGCTGACCGGCCACTTTGTCGGCGGACATCATATGAGCATGCTGCGGCCGGGGCTCCAGGGACGGGTGGGGCCGGCCGAATCGGAGCCGAAGCGAAGCCGAGCCGCCGTCAGACCGTCACCGGGTCCGAGGGAACCACGTCGGAAGCCGGGAGCGCGATCCCATATCCGGGATAGCATCGCGGATATGGGAATCGACACCGTCGCCGACGAGCGGCTGGCACGACGGCTCGCCGAGTTGCGGGTCGAACGCGGCTGGACCCTGGAGGAGTTGGCCCGGCTCGCCGACGTCAGCCGCTCCACCCTGTCCCGGGTCGAGCGGGCCGAGGTCAGCCCGACCGCCGCGCTGCTCGGGCGGCTGTGCGCCGTGTACGGGCGGACGATGTCCCGGCTGCTCGCCGAGGTGGAGTCCCGCCCCGCCCGGCTGGTCCGCGCCGAGGACCAGCACTCGTGGCAGGACGAGGCCACCGGCTTCGTCCGCCGCTCGGTCTCCCCGCCGCACGGCTCGCTGCACGCGGAGATCGTCGAGGGCCGCCTCCCGGCCGGCGCCGACATCGCCTACGACCGGCCCTGCCTGCCCGGGCTGGAGCACCACCTCTGGCTTTTCGAAGGGCAGTTGGAACTGAGCCTGGACGGCGAGCCGCAGCTGCTCGGCCCCGGCGACTGCCTGCGCTACGGCTCCGGCACCAGCCGCTTCCGCAGCCTCGGCCCCGGCGCGGCCCGCTACGCCCTCGTGGTGGTCGAACCGTGAGCGCCGCCGACGGCCCCACCGGGCCGATAGCCGAGCGCCAGGCCGCCGCACCGCCGAAGGAGCGGTTCGACGCCGCCGGGCGCCGCGTGCTGCTGGTCTGTGTCGCGGGTGGCTTCACCACCCTGCTCGACCAGTCCGTGCTGAACACCTCCATCCCCGCCCTGCGCGAGGCCCTGCACGCCCAGCCCGCGCACCTCCAGTGGATCGTCGCCGGGTACTCGCTGGCCTTCGGCCTCGCGCTGATCCCCGGCGGGCGGCTGGGCGACGTCAAGGGCCGCAAGTGGTTCTTCGTCACCGGTCTCGCCCTGTTCACCCTGGTCAGCCTGGTCTCCGCGACCGCCGGCGACCCGGTGGTGCTGATCGCCGCCCGGCTCCTCCAGGGCGTCGGCGCGGGCCTGGTCAACTCCCAGATGATCGGCACCCTGCAGGACGTCTTCGACGGCCAGCTGCGCGCCCGCGCCCTCGGCATGTACGCCGTGACCGGCAGCCTCGCCTTCGCCCTCGGCCCGCCGGTCGGCGGCCTGGTGCTGGCGGCGGCCGGCCCGGAACTCGGCTGGCGGCTCACCTTCCTGCTCAACGTCCCGTTCGGGCTGGCGACCGTCCTGCTGGCCGTCCGGCACCTGCCCGAACCCCGCCCGGCCGCCCGGAACGCCGATCTCGACCTGCTCGGCCTGCTGCTGGTCGGCGCGCTCACCCTGGTCCTGATGCTGCCCTTCGTCCAGCCGCCCGGCCTGGCGGGCTGGCTGGCCTTCGTGGCCGGCGCACTGGCGCTGCTCGGTGCGCTCGTCGGCTGGCAGCGCCGCTACGCCCGCACCGGCGGGAACCCGCTGATCCACCCCGCGCTCACCCGCTCCGCGCCGTACGCGCTCGGTACGGCCACCGCGATGGCCCAGTTCGGCTCCTCGCTGGCCGCCTCGCTCGTCCTCACCATGTTCCTCCAGGACGGCCTGGGCCTGTCCCCGATGGGCGCCGCCCTGGTCTCGCTGCCCTCGGCGCTGGCCATGGCGACGGCCTCCGCACTCGCCTGGCGGGTGGTGCAGCGGCTCGGCCGGCGCACCGTCACCATCGGGATGACCGGCTCCGCACTGGCCATGCTGCTGAGCGGCGCCGTCGCCCACTGGGCCCCCGCCGCCGTGCTGCCCTGGCTGCTCGCCCTGCTCCAACTGCTCAGCGGCGCCTCGGTCGGACTGATGGGCTCCACCAACCAGGCGTACGTGCTGCGCCACGCGCCCGCCGAGGCGGCCGGGGTGAGCGGGGCGATCCTGCAGATGGCGCAGCGGATCGCGGCGGCCGTCGCGGTCTCCGCGCTGTCCGGGGTCTACCTGCGGGAGACCGCCGGGGGCGGCGGCCACCGCTCCGCCTACCTGGCGGCCAGTCTGGTCTGCGCCGCGGTGGCCGGACTCGCCGTGCTGGCCTCGGTGTTCGCCGGCCGGGCCACCGGCGGGGACCGGGCGCCCGGGGAACCGGCCGCGCTGAGCCGAGGGCGAACAGCCGCCCGCTGACCGCCGGCCGGCGCGTACGGTGGGGGGCATGACGACAGTACGGACGGTCCGGCTCCCCGAGGTCACGCTCGCCTACCGGGAGAGCGGACGCCCCGACGGCCCGCCGCTGGTGCTGCTGCACGCCCTCGGCGAGCGCGCCGCCGACTGGGACACGGTGCTGCCCGACCTCGCCCCCGGCCACCGCGTGTACGCGCCCGACCTGCGCGGCCACGGCGACAGCGGCCGCACCGCCGAGTACGACCTGGAGCGGATGCGCGAGGACGTGCTCGCCTTCCTGGACGCGCTCGGCCTGGACCGGGTCGACCTGGTCGGCCACTCGATGGGCGGGGCGGTCGCCTACCTGCTCGCCCAGGCCGCGCCGGAGCGGGTGAACCGGCTCGTCCTGGAGGAGATCCCCGCCCTGTACCCGCGCCCGGCCAGCGTGCCGCCCGAGGGCGAGCAGGAGCCGGCGCACTTCGACTGGGCGATGGTCCGGGCGATCAAGGCGCAGTTCGACGACCCCGACCCGGCCTGGCGGGCCGGGCTGACCCGGATCACCGCCCCCACCCTGGCGGTCGCGGGCGGGGCCGCCAGCTACATCCCGCAGGAGCGGATCGCCGAACTCGCCCGGCTGGTCCCGGACTGCCGACTGGTCACCATCGAGGCCGGGCACCTGGTGCACAGCGCCCGGCCGGCCGAGTACATCGCCGCCGTGGCACCGTTCCTGACGCCCTGACGCCCTGACGCCCTGACGCCCTGACGCCCTGACGCCCTGACGCCCTGACGCCCTGACGCCCTGACGCCCTGGCCGGCCCGGCCGGCCCGGCCGTTCACCCGAAGAGGATCGCCCGCCCACTCGCGAGACTGGCCCGGCAGGCCCGGTACAGCTGGTGCCAGGCGAAGACCTCCGGCTCGAACGGGTCGTCCCGTGGCAGCGCCTCCAGCCGGGCCGACTCCGCCGGGTCGAGCGAGCCGTCCGCCGTCAGCCTGATCCCGATGGCGGCGGCGAAACCCTGGAGCTCGGCGAGCAGACCGGCCGTGGAACCCACCATGCCGCCGCCCGGTACCCCGGACTCCGCCGGGAGGAACAGCGGGTCCTCGTACTCGAACTCGGCCGGCACGTAGTAGCCCTCGCAGTCGGAGTGGCAGAGCAGATGCGAGTCGAACATGACCATCTCGTCGTCGACCAGCCCGAGCTCGTCCTCGTACTGCTCCTTGCCCACCCCACGCGCCCCGGTGACCGGCTCACCCAGCCGGTGCAGCACGAACACCCGCCGCAGCCCGGACAGGTAGCTGTACGGAAACCCCGCGGAGAACCCCTCGCCCTCCCCGCCCGGCTCCCGCCATGCCACGCCCTCCGCCGCCAACGCCCGGTGCAGCACCTCGGCCTCGGCCCGCAACTCCGGGGCACCGAGCGCCCCCACGCTGATCGTCAGTCCCATGGCCCGGCATTCTGGCCCCGCCCTACGACAACCGTCCTCAGACCCCCTGCTCGGCGGGGAGGCGGCCGTTGCGGACGGCGGTGAGCAGGTCGGCGTGGTCGGCCTCGGTGCGGTCGGCGTAGGCGACGGCGAAGGCGGCGATCGCCTCGTCGAGGGCCTCGCTCTTGCCGCAGTAGCCCGCCAGCAGGCCCGGGTCGGCGGTGTGGGCGTGGGCCCGGGCGAGCAGGGCGCCGGTGATCCGGGCGTAGTCGTCGAGCTGGCCCGGGAGCAGGGCGGCCGGGTCGACGCTGCCCTTGCGGTTGCGGAACTGCCGTACCTGGTAGGGGAGTCCGTCGACAGTCGTCCAGCCGAGCAGGGTGTCGCTGACCACCTGCATGTGCTTCTGGCCGAGCACCACGCGCCGGCCCTCGTGCTCCTCCGGCGACTGCCCGGGGCCGCCCAGGTAGGGCAGCAGGGCGGACGGCCGGGCCTCCTTGACCTGGAGCACCAGCGGCTGGTCCCGGTGGTCGGTGAGCAGCACCACGTACGAGCGGGTGCCGACGCTGCCGGTGCCGACCACCCGGAACGCCACGTCCTGCACCCGGTAGCGGGACAGCAGGGTGCGCACCTCGGTGGGCACCGTGGCCACGTACGGGCCGAGCGACTCGGCCACCGCCCGGGCGGTCGCGTCGGTGACCCGGGTGAGCACCGGCGGAGCCGCCGTGAAGCGCCAACCGCCGTCCGCGGTACGGGTGGTGCTGCGGGCGGCGAACCGGGCGCTGGTGTTGCCGAGGGCCTTCGTCCCGACCTTCCGCAGCACCTCGGCGAGGTCGTGGGCCTCGGTGAATACCACCAACTGCTCGTCGGCCACGGCGTTCCAGGCGTCCAGGGCGGGCAGCTTGGCCAGGGTGCGCATGGTGCGGCGGTAGGAGGCGGCCGCGTGCTCGGCGGAGGCCCGGGCGGTGCTCTCGCCGGCCCCGGTCTCCCGCCCGGCCAGCACCAGGCTGGTGGCCAGCCGCTTGAGGTCCCACTCCCAGGGGCCGGGCACGGTCTCATCGAAGTCGTTGATGTCCATCACGAGTTGGCCGCGCGCGTCGCCGTACAGCCCGAAGTTGGCGGCGTGGGCGTCCCCGCACAGCTGCGCGCTGACGCCGGTCACCGCCGTGCCCGCGAGGTCGGCGGCCATCAGCCCGGCCGAGCCGCGCAGGAAGGCGAACGGGGTGGCGGCCATCCGGCCGACCCGGAGCGGCACCAGCCCGGGGATCCGCCCCGCGTTGGCGGCCTCGATCGCAGCCACGGCGGTGGGCCGGTCGGGCGCGGGCGCGAACTCCGCGTGCCGCTCCCGGGGGACGCGTCCGCGCAGTGCTTTGCCCTGTTCGCGGGCCCGCAGTGCCCGGCCGTCCGGCCCGGTCGCGAATCCGGGGACGGTGAACTGCCGCCGCGCCGTGGTGTTCCCGTGGTCCGTCACTGTTCCCCGCCCGCCTGCCTTGCTCGAACTCCCGCCCGTGACCTGCACGGATGGCTCATCAGGGGGAGTGACGTCCGGCGCCGCGCGGTGGTTCCGGGGGCGGGGGCGTGAAGGGTGGGACGGGCACGTACCGTGGGGCGGGTGAACGATCTTCGAGGCGGCCTGCTCGCCCGGCTCCCCGCCGCCGCGGCCGCGGTGCCCACCGTGGCGGCCGGCCTGGGGGTGCGCGCCGCGCTCTCCGGCGACCTGGCCAAGTACGCGGGCGACGCGCTCTACACCGTGCTGGTATACGCCCTGGTGGTGCTGGTCGCCCCGCAGGTCCGCCCGGCGCGGGCGGCGCCGTGGGCGGCGGGGGTGAGCTGGGCGGTGGAACTGTTCCAGGCCACCGGGCTGCCGGACGCGTGGGGGCGGCACAGTGGGCTGGTGCACCTGGTGCTCGGGTCGACCTTCAACCCGCCGGACCTGTTCTGGTACCTGGTCGGCGCGGCCGGCGCCGCCCTGCTGCACCGGACACTGCTGCGCCGGACACTGCCGCGCCGGGTGCCGCGGACCGGTCCGGCCGCAGCGCCCGGCGCCGAGGGATGAGCTGGCGGTACGTCAGAGCGGAAGCAGATCCGGCCGCTTGGCCTCCACGTGGTCGCCCGAGGACTCGCCGCGCAGGCGCCGGCCGACCCAGGGGATCAGGTACTCGCGCGCCCACTGGAGGTTCTCCCGCCGCTGGTCGGCGGGGGTGAGGGTCCGGGTGGTCGGCCACGGGGCCTCCGGGTCCTCCTGGGTGCGCAGGCCCAGCGAGCGGGCGGCCAGCAGGGCGACCCGCTGGTGCCCCTCCGGGGAGAGGTGCAGCCGGTCCTCGCTCCAGGCGCGGCGGTCCTGCACCGCGCGCAGCGACCACAGGTCGGCGACCTTGCAGTCGTAGCGGTCGGCGACGGCCCGCATGTGGCCGTTGTAGGTGGCGATCTTGCCGCGCAGGTGCTTGAGCAGCGGCACCTCGCGGGTGTCGAAGCCGGTGCAGATCAGTACCGTCCCGGCGTTCTCGGTGAGTTGGGCGATGGCGGCCTCGAAGCGGCCGGCCACCTCGTCCGGGTCGCTGCCGGGCCGCAGGATGTCGTTGCCGCCGGCGCAGAAGGTGACCAGGTCGGGCTGGAGCCGGCGGACCTCCGGCACCTGCTCGGCGACGATCTGGTCCAACAGCCGCCCGCGCACCGCCAGATTGGCGTAGCGGAACCCGCCCGGCGGCCGTCCGTCGGCGAGCAGCCCGGCCAGGCGGTCGGCCCAGCCGGCGAAGGCGCCGTCGGCACCGGGGTCGTTCAGGCCCTCGGTGAAGCTGTCCCCGAGGGCGGCATACGAACTGAGGTCAAGGGTCTCCTGGAGGTTCGGCATGAAAGAGATAGTTCACCCAATCAAGTGACCTACGCCACCGTAGGTGCCCCTGGCGGCACGTGAGATGGGCCACGTACCCTGGCCGGCCCCTTCCGGGCCGCAGAGCGGCGTGCCCGGGAAAGCACAAGATCCGCACCCCCTTCCACTTCCCGGCCGGCCGGGACGATGCTCGAAGTACGGCGCGTCGCTGCGGCCGCCGTTCCTTCCTGGGGGGGCATCAGCCATGAACCGATCCGAGAACTGGTCCGTCGACGACCGCTGCACCAACTGCGACGTCGCCCGCCAGCTCGCGCCCGGCCTGATCCGCGAGCACGACCGCAAGTCCGAGCTGATCCGCCAGCCGCGCGACGACGCCGAGCGCCGTCAGCTGCTGGCCGCCGCCCACGCCTGCCCGACCCGCTCGATCCGCCCCGGCACCGGCCGGCTCGACCCGGCGACCGACCCCTTCCCGCTCGCCCTGGAAGAGGACGGGGTGGGGGAGGGGGACACGGCGGGGGACGGGGAGAAGGCGGCGGACGTGCTGATCCTCGGCCACAACTCCCGGCAGACCGCCGGCGCCACCGCCTACCTCTGCCGCCGCCCGACCGGCTGGGTCATGATCGACACCCCGCGCTTCAGCGAGGCGCTCGCGGCCCGCTACCGGGCGCTCGGCCCGGTCACCGACGTCCTGCTCACCCACCGCGACCACGCCGCCCACGGTCGGCAGTACGCCGACCGGCTGGGCGCCCGGCTCTGGATCCACGAGGGCGACCTCGCCGCCGCGCCGGACGCCGACCGGGTGCTGCGCGGCACCGACCCGGTGGAGATCTCGCCCGGCCTGGTCGCCCACCCCTTCCCCGGTCACACCCTCGGCAGCGTGCTCTACCTCGCCGACCGGCGCTACTGCTTCAGCGGCGACAGCCTGTACTGGTCCCGCACCAACCAGGACATCGAGGTGCAGGAGGCCGTCACCTGGTACTCGATCGAGGAGCAGTCCGCCTCCCTGGACCGCAGCCTCGACGCGCTGCGCTTCGAGTGGCTGCTGCCGGGCCACGGCGACAAGCACCGGATGTCCGCCGAGGAGGCGGACCGCCGGCTGCGCGCCCTCGCCGTCCGGGCCCGCGCACTGCGGACCGAACCGGTCGACTTCGCGGCGGTGCGCTGGTGACGGCCGTGCGCCCGTGTGCGTGGCGCGCTGGTGACGGCGGCGCGCCGCTGATCATGGTGTGCCGGTGAACATGGTGTGCCGGTGAACGCCGTGCGCCGGGGCTCGCGCCGGGTGCGCGGGGGGTTGCGCCCGCCGGGGGCGCCCGCGCGGGTGTGCGAACGGGGGCGGCGGGGCAGCCGCCTCTGGAGCGACACGGTACCCGTGCAGACCAACTCCCCGCGAACCGAGGACGGTTGAGCAATGCCCACGCACACCCCGGCACGTACGGCGCGACCCCGGCGCTACCTGATGTGCCGGCCGACGTACTTCACGGTGGACTACGCGATCAACCCGTGGATGGACCCCTCACAGCCCACCGACACCGCACTCGCCGTCCGCCAGTGGGAGCGGCTGCAGCGCACGTACCGCCGCCTCGGCCACACCGTCGAGCTGATCGACCCCGTGCCCGGACTGCCCGACATGGTCTACGCCGCCAACGGCGCGACGGTGCTGGACGGTCGGGCCCTGGTGGCGACCTTCCGCTACCCCGAACGGGCGGCCGAGTCCGACGCCTACCAGTCCTGGTTCCGGCTGCACGGCTACCGCGCGGTGCGCCGCGCCGGGCACGTCAACGAGGGCGAGGGCGATCACCTGGTGGTCGGCCGCCGGGTGCTCGCCGGTACCGGCTTCCGCACCTCGCGGGCCGCGCACGCCGAGGCGGAGCAGCTGTTCGGCGTACCGGTGGTCAGCCTGACCCTGGTCGACCCGCGCTTCTACCACCTGGACACCGCGCTGGCCGTCCTCGCCGACGACCACGTCATGTACTACCCGGAGGCCTTCGACGCCGACAGCCGCTCGGTGCTGCGCGCCCTCTACCCGGACGCGATCCTCGCCGACCGGGCGGACGCCGAGGTGTTCGGGCTCAACGCGGTCTCGGACGGGCGCCGGGTGCTGCTCCCGGAGGCCGCCAAGAACCTGGCCGGCCGGCTGGCCGAGCA
Source organism: Kitasatospora sp. NPDC127060 (assembly GCF_042724935.1). Taxonomy (NCBI): domain Bacteria; kingdom Bacillati; phylum Actinomycetota; class Actinomycetes; order Kitasatosporales; family Streptomycetaceae; genus Kitasatospora; species Kitasatospora sp. NPDC127060. The sequence goes on along the minus strand of NZ_JBHXEG010000002.1, from coordinate 173,678 downwards.
CGGCTACGAGCCGATCCCGGTGGACGTCTCCGAGCTGCTCAAGGGCGGCGGCGGGGCGAAGTGCTGCACCCTGGAGCTCCGCCCCTGACCGCTCAGCCCGTGACCAGTAGCACCTCCAGGGTGCGCGGCCCGTGCACCCCCTCGACCCGGTCCAGTTCGATGTCACTGGTTGCCGAGGGCCCGGAGATCCAGGTCTGCGGGCGCGCCGGGTCGAGCCGGGGCAGCGCCAGCGGGACTGAGGCGACGACCTGCTCCGGTGCCCGGACCACGCACAGGTGGTGGTCCGGGACGAGCGACAGCAGCCGCCGGCCCTGGCCGGGCCCGGCGTCCAGCACGATCGTGCCGGTCTCGGCGATCGCCAGCGCGCAGCCGGTGACCACGCTGTCCACGGCGTCCAGCCGGGTGGCGGTGAGGCTCCCGTCGTCCGGCACCGGCGTGACCCCGGTGGCGGCGGCGAGCCAGCCGTCCGGCAGTCCGGCCGGCACCGCGACCGTACGGCTGCCCCGCGCGGCGAGCAACTCTGCGACAAGCTCCGGGAGCCGTGCAGCGGTGCAACGGTGTACCAGGGCCCGGTAGTCGGCCAGGTTGCGGTGCAGCAGGCCGAGCAGCGCGGCCGGGTCGTCGGGGTCCAGGTGCGTGCTCGAGTAGTGGCGCGCCACCGGCTGTTCGGCCGTCGTGGCGACGTCCCCGAGCGCGGCCCGGATCCGGCCGAGGATCAACTCCCGCGCGTCGGAAGGTGCGTTCATGTGCGGTTGCTCCGCCACCAGTCGCGGAACGGCTCGGCCGGCACCTCCGGAAGGTCCCGGCTGTCGGTCCAGGCCCGCCCGGGGCCGGGCAGCCGGCGCGGGTGCAGGGCGCGGGTGCGCCCGGCGAGTCGCTCGGCGGCCGCGAGGGCCGCCGGATGGTCCAGCAGGTACCCGGCGGCGGCGACCGCCGCCCTCTCCACCGGGTGCCCGCCCTGCTCGGCGACCCGTTCGCGCAGGTGCACCAGCACCTCGGGGATGTCGATCGCCACCGGGCACACCTCGTAGCAGGCCCCGCAGAGCGTGGAGGCGTACGGCAGCGAGGCGTCCACGGGGCTCGCGGTGCCGCGCAGTTGGGGGGTGAGGATGGCGCCGATCGGCCCCGGGTAGACCGAGCCGTAGGCGTGCCCGCCGGCCCGCTCGTACACCGGGCAGACGTTGAGGCAGGCGGAGCAGCGGATGCAGCGCAGCGCCTGCCGGCCGACCTGGTCGGCCAGTGCGGTGGTGCGCCCGTTGTCCAGCAGCACCAGGTGGAACTCGGACGGGCCGTCACCCGGCGTCGTCCCGGTCCACAGCGAGGTGTACGGGTTCATCCGCTCGGCGGTGGAGGAGCGCGGGAGCAGTTGGAGGAAGACTTCGAGGTCCCGCCAGGTGGGGACGACCTTCTCGATGCCGACCACGGAGATCAGGGTGCGGGGGAGGGTGAGGCACATCCGGCCGTTGCCCTCGGACTCGACCACCACCAGGGTGCCGGTCGCGGCGACCATGAAGTTGGCGCCGGAGACCGCCACCCGGGCGCGCAGGAACTTCTCCCGCAGGTGCAGCCGGGCGGCTTCGGCGAGTTCGGCCGGGGAGTCGGTCAGACCCTCGGGGGCGGGGCGACCCCAGCCGGCCATCCGTTCGGCGAAGATGTCCCGGATCTCGGCGCGGTTGCGGTGGATCGCCGGCACCAGGATGTGAGAGGGCCGGTCCTCGCCCAACTGCACGATCAGTTCGGCGAGATCGGTTTCGTAGGCGGTGATCCCCTCGGCGGCCAGCGCCTCGTTCAGCCCGATCTCCTGGGTGGCCATCGACTTGACCTTCACCACCTCGGTCTCGCCGGTGGCCCGGACGAGTCCGGCGACGATCCGGTTGGCCTGCTCGGCGTCCGCCGCCCAGTGCACGGTGCCGCCCGCAGCCGTGACGGTCTCCTCCAACTGCACCAGGTAGCGGTCGAGATGGCGCAGGGTGTGGTCCTTGATCGCCTTCCCGGCCGCGCGCAGCTCGGCCCAGTCGGGCAGTTCGGCCACGGCCCGGGCGCGTTTGTCACGGATGGTGTGGGTGGCGTGCCGCAGGTTGGCGCGCAGCTGCCCGTCCCGGACGGCGTCGGCGGCGGCCCGGGGAAAGGCGGGCATGCCCAGGAAGGTGCCCGAACTCATGACGGCCTCCAGGGGTGTTCCTCGGTGGCGGCCAGGATCTCCGCGAGGTGCAGCGGCCGCAGTGGGTCGCCCCGGCGGCGCAGGGTGCCGCCGAGGTGCAGCAGGCAGGAGTTGTCGCTGCCGCACAGGACTCGGGCGCCGGTGCCGAGGGCGTTGGCGAGCTTGTCCTCGGCCATCGCCGCCGAGACCGCCGCGTTCTTGACGGCGAAGGTCCCGCCGAAGCCGCAGCACTCCTCCGCGCCGGGCAACTCCACCAGCTCCAAACCCCGTACCGCGCGCAGCAGTCGCAGTGGCCGCTCGCCCAGACCGAGCAGCCGCAGGCCGTGGCAGGAGGGGTGGTAGGTGACGGTGTGCGGGAAGTGGGCGCCGACGTCCTCGACGCCGAGCACATCGATCAGGAACTCGCTGAGCTCTATCACCCGGGGCGCCAACGAGAGCGCGGCGTCGGTGAGTTCGCCGCCCCGGCCGTCGACGGCGGCCCGGGCACCGATCCGGGGGTAGTTGTCCCGGACCATCGCCACACAGGAGCCGGAGGGCGTCACCACGTGGTCGTACCCGGCGAAGGCCCGGGCCGTCCGGCGCACCAGCGGCTCACAGGCCCGGCGGTAGCCGGTGTTGTACTGCGGCTGTCCGCAACAGGTCTGCCCGGCGGGGAAGTCCACCGTCACACCGAGGCGTTCCAGCAGGCGCACGGTGGCGACCGCGGTGGCCGGGAACAGCGCGTCGTTGACACAGGTGGCGAACAGCGCGACCCGCACTCCGAGCTCCTCGCGTCGAAACGGCACCGGTCCGCCCGTGATCGTACCGAGCGGACCGGTGCCGGCGGGGGGAATCCGGCGGGATCGGGCGGGATCAGGCGCCGAGCCAGAGGTCCGGCCCGAACACCTCGTAGTGGATGTCGGCGGCCGGGACGCCCGCCGCGAGCAGCTGCCCGCGCACGGCGCGCAGGAAGGGCAGCGGGCCGCACAGGTAGGCGGTGGTGCCGGCCGGGATCTCGACGGTCGACAGGTCGACCAGGCCGGTGCGCTCGGCGGGCCACTCGCCGAGCGGCTGCTCGTAGAAGACGTGGGCGGTGGCGTCGGCCAGCTTGGCGGTCAGCTGCTCCAGGTCGGCCCGGAAGGCGTGGCTGAGCTGGTCGCGGTCGCCGTGGACGGAGACGACCCGGCGGGTGGAGCCGGTGGCGGCGAGGTGGTCGAGCATCGCGGTCATCGGGGTGTTGCCGATGCCGGCGGAGGCGAGCAGCACCGGGCCGTCGCCGTCGGCGAGGAAGATGTCGCCCAGCGGGGGCGCCAGTTCGACGGTGTCGCCGGCGTGCAGGTGGTCGTGCAGGTGGCCGGAGACCTCGCCGCCGGGCTCGCGCTTGACGCTGAAGCGCAGGGCTCCGTCGGCGGCGCCGGAGAGGCTGTACTGGCGGATCTGGTGGGCGCCGTCGGCGAGTTCGGTGCGCACCGAGACGTACTGGCCGGGCCGGGAGGCCGGGGCGGGGCGGCCGTCGGCCGGGCGGACCAGGTAGGTGGTGACGCTCTCGGTCTCCTGGTGGCGGGCGACGACGGTGTACGGGCGCCACAGGTCGGCCGGGTCGCCGCCGGCGGCGACCTCGGCGCGCAGCCGGTCCTCGACGGCGATCAGCGCGTTGGCCATCAGCCAGTAGACCTCGTCCCAGGCGGCGGCGACCTCGGGGGTGACGGCCTCGCCGAGCACCTCGACGATCGCGGCGAACAGGTGCTCGTGGACGACCTTGTACTGCTCGCTGTCGATGCCCACCGAGACGTGCTTGTGGGCGATCCGGGCGAGCATCGCGTCCGGCCGCTGGTCGGGGTGGGTGACCAGCGCGGAGGCGAAGGCGGCTATCGAGCCGGCCAGCGCCTCGCGCTGGGTGCCGTTGGCCTGGTTGCCCCGGTTGAACAGGTCGCGCAGCAGTTCCGGGTGCGCGGCGAACAGCCGGTCGTAGAAGCGCGGGGTGATGTCACCGATCGCGGCGCCCACGACGGGCAGGGTGGCCTCGACGACCTCGGCGGACTTCGCGGACAGCATCAGAGGAGCTCCTGACTGGTAGCTGAGAACGGCTGAGAACTGGCAGCTGAGAACCGGCAGTTCAGAGCCGGCAGCTCAGAATTGGTATCTGAGATGCGAATTAAAGGCCGTGGGCGCCGACTGACCCCCGGGGGGATGGGGTCAGGCGGCGGGTCCAGGGGTGAGGCTGAGCAGCACCGGCCCGGTGGGGGAGGCCACCAGATCGTCGATGCTGAGCGGGTCGAGCGCGGCGAAGAACGCCTCCTGCGCGGTGCGCAGCGCCCCGCGAAGCCGGCAGGCGGCCCGCAGTGGGCACGGCGGGTCGTCCTCGCAGCCGACCACGTCGCCGACGCCCTCCAGCTCGCGCAGCAGCAGACCGAGCGAGCCGGTCCGACCGGCAAAGGTGATCATCAGCCCGCCGCCGCGTCCGCGCCGGGCCTCCACCACCCCGAGGTGCTGCAGCCTGCTGACCACCTTCGCCGCGTGGGTGTACGGCACGCCGACCGACTCGGCCACCTCGCGGGTGGTCGGGTTCTCGTCCTCGCCGGCCACGGCCAGCCGCATGGCGATCCGGAGGGCGATGTCGGTGCTCTTGGTCAGCCTCACGATCGAAACGCTAGCTAATACGACTCCACAACTCCAATTTCTTGCACGATCTCGACTGAGACCCTGGTCACCCCGGGGAGCCGGATCGCGGGGGAGTCCGATGTCGAGGGGGGCGTGGCGGGGCTTCCCGGTCGAATCCGAACAGTTGGCGACATTACCGATCAGCTCCTGACCCACCATCAGCAACCGCTCTACGCTTCCTGCGGCTCCGGAGCCACGTCCTTCACCGCAGCCCTGCCTGCCGACTCCCCTGGAGATCCCTTGAGACCACGTCGTGCACCCCGGCGCGTCTGGACGGCCGTGACGGCGATATCCGCCGCCACGGCCGCACTGCTCTCCCAGCCCGCCACCGCCGGGGCCGCCGCGCCGCCGCCGACCGTGACGGCCCAGGTGCCGGTGGCGCCGTACCCGGCCGGGGTGGCGCTCAGCCCGGACGGCTCCCGGGCCTACGTGACCAGCCAGAGCAGCGGCACGGTCAGCGTCCTGGACACCGCGAGCAAGGCGGTCACCGCCGGCTTCACCGCGGGGACGGGCTCCTACGCGGTCGCCCTCTCGCCCGACGGCCACCGCGCCTACCTGACCCACCACCTGGACAACGCGGTCAGCGTCGTGGACACCGCGAGCAACACCGTCACCGCCACCGTCCCGGTCGGCGCCCAGCCCTGGGGCCTGGCGCTGTCGCCGGACGGCAGGCACGCCTACGTCAGCAACGCGGGCGCCGGCACGGTGAGCGTGCTGGACACCGCGAGCAACACCGTCACGGCGACCGTCCCGGTCGGCGCCGAGCCGCACGGGCTCGCCGTCTCCCCGGACGGCAAGCGGTTGTACGTCGCGGCCTCCGGTGCCAAGGCGGTGAACGTGGTCGACACCGTGAGCAGCACGGTGAGCGCCACCGTTCCGGTCGGCCACAGCGCCTTCGGTCTGGCGCTCAGCCCCGACGGCAGCCGGCTGTGGGCCGCCGACGGGGACGACACCACGGCGGTCGTGCTCGACACCGGCGCCGGCACCCTGCTGGGCACCGTCACCGTCGGCAACGGCCCGTACTCCGTCGCCCTCGCCCCGGACGGCTCGACCGCCTACGTCTCCAACTACGCCGACAACACGCTCAGCGTCATCGACGCGGCCAGCCGGACCGTCACCGCGACCGTCCCGGTCGGCGCCAGCCCGTACACGCTGGCGCTGAGCGCCGACGGGCGGCGCGGCTACCTCGCCGACTTCACCGGCAACGCCGTCGAGGTGCTGAACTTCCCGCTGCCGGTGCCCGCGGTGACCGGGATCAGCCCCAACGGCGGCTCCGGACTGGGCGGCACCACGGTGACCGTCACCGGCACCGACCTGAACGGCGCCACCGCCGTCACCTTCGGCGCGGCCGGCCCGGCCACCTCGTTCAGCTGCACCAGGACAAGCTGCACCGCGACCGCGCCCGCCACTACGGTGACCGGCCCGGTGGACGTCCAGGTCACCACGCCCGGCGGCACCAGCGCCGCCGTCCCGGCCGACCGCTTCGGCTACACCGCGCCCAGCGCCCACCTGGCCGTCGCGCTCGCCGCGAGCCCGGTCTCCGGCCTGTTCGGCAGCCGGGTCGACTACACGGTGACCCTCACCAACCAGGGCCCCGACCCGCTCACGGGAGCCGTCGTCTCCGCCGCGCTGCCCGCCGGGCTGACCACGACGTCGAGCGACTGCACCGTGGCCGCCGGCAAGCTCGGCTGCGCCCTGGGGGCCCCGCTCGCCAAGGGCGCAGCCGCCACCCGGCACTTCTCGGTCGCCGTCGGCCCGCTGAGCCTGGTCTCCTCCTGGGACGTCACGGTGGCCCGCAGCGCCGGGACCCCCGCCGACCCCTCGCCCGCGACCAGCCGGGACACCCGCAGCTGCACCTCGGTCCTCGGCCTGCTGATCACCTGCCGCTGACCGGCCCGCTCGGGAGGCCCCGTCCGGAACGCCCGGGCGGGGCCCTCCCGTGTCCGGGGGCACGATCCCACCGTCAGCTCTGGACGGAGTGTCCGAATCGGACGTACAGTCCGTCCATGCCTGCCGAAACCCCAGACCCGCGCGTGTCGACCTGGTCACCGGTCTGCCGCGCGGTGGCGCTGCTGCTCGGGCCCTACGCCGAGGTGGTGCTGCACGACACCGCCACCGACCGGGTGCTGGCGATCTGGAACCCGATGACCGTCCGCGCCCCCGGTGACCCGTCCCTGCTGGGCGAACTGGACGGCCTGGACCCGTCCGCGCCGGACGTCTACGGTCCGTACGAGAAGCTGCTGCCGGACGGGCGGCGGCTCTCCTCGGTCAGTGCGGTGCTGCGTGACGCCACCGGCCGGCCGTCGGCGGTGCTCTGCGTCAACCTGGACCGCGGCCCGCTGGACCAGGCCGCCGCCCTGCTGGCGAACTTCGCAGCGCCCACCGCGCCCCGCCCCGAGCCGCTGTTCGAGCGGGACTGGACGGAGCGGATCAACGACGTGGTCGGCGGCCACGTCCGTGCCCGGGGCCGTCCGCTGGAACGCTTCACCCGGGAGGACCGGCTCACCGTGCTGCGCGAGCTGGACGCCGCCGGGGTGTTCGCCGTCCGCCGCGCCGTGCCCGCCGTCGCCGTCGCGCTGCGGATCTCCCGCTCCACCGCCTACGCCCTGCTCGCCGAGCTCAAGCACCCGGCCGGCCCGGGCGTCGACCCCAGGAAGGACTGAGGAAACAGATGACCCAGCTGCCCGACTTCCGGCTGGAGGCCTACTTCACCCGCTGGGAGTTCAGCGCCCGCCACCACCTGACCGCCTCCGACGCCCAGACCATGACGATGGCCGAACTGCTCGCCCTGGCCGGCCCGGAGGACCGCGAGGCCTGGGACACCCTGTCGCTCGGCTACACCGAGACCTTCGGCGACCCGGGCCTGCGGCAGGCGATCGCCGGGATGTACGAGCGGGTCGGGGCGGACGACGTGATCTGCTTCGGCGGCGCCCAGGAGGGAATCAACCTCGCCATGCAGGTGCTGCTCGGGCCGGGCGACCACGCGGTGGTGCTGACCCCCAACTACCAGTCCGCGGAGACCATTCCGCTCTCGCTCTGCGAGGTCACCGGCGTCGCGCTGGACGAGCGGCAGGACTGGGCGCTCGACCTGGACGCGGTGGAGGCGGCGCTTCGGCCGAACACCAGGGTCCTCTCGGTCAACTTCCCGAACAACCCGACCGGCACCCTGATCGACGCCGCCGACCTCGCCCGGCTGGCCGAGCTGTGCGAGGAGCGCGGCATCCGGCTGTTCTCCGACGAGGTCTACCGCGGCCTGGAGCGCGAGCCGGAGCGCATCCTGCCGCAGGCCGCCGACCTCTCGCCCACCGCGCTCTCGCTCAACGTGACCTCCAAGTCGCTGGGCCTGCCCGGGCTGCGGATCGGCTGGATCGCCTGCCGGGACCGCGAGCTGCGCGGCCGGCTGGAGCGGGCCAAGCACTACACCACGATCTGCAACTCGGCGCCCAGCGAGGTGCTGGCCCGGATCGCGATCACCGCCCGGGAGCGGATCCTGGCCCGGAACCGGGGCATCATCGCCGAGAACCTGCCGCTCTTCGACGCCTTCTTCGCCGAGTTCCCCGAACTCTTCGAGTGGCGGGCCCCGGACGGCGGCTGCGTCTCCTACCCGCGCTACCTCGGGGCGGACGGCGTCGAGGACTTCTGCACCGCGCTGGTCGAGCAGGCGGGCGTGCTGCTGATGCCGGCGAGCATGTTCCGCTCCGAGCTCACCGCGACCCCGGCCGACCGCTTCCGGATCGGCGTCGGCCGCCGCGATCCGGGCCCGGCGCTGGAGGCCTTCGCCGAGTGGCTGCGCAAGCGCTGAAACGCGTCCGGGGCCGGGGCACCCGCGCCGGGTGTCCCGGCCCCGGGCTGCGGGCAGACCCTAGAGCTTCTGCCAGGCCGGCTTGGCCGCGTAGGTGTCGCGGAAGTAGTCGGCGAGCTTGAGGCGGGAGGCGGCGGCCTCGTCCACCACCACGGTGGCGTGCGGGTGCAGCTGCAGCGCCGAGGCGGGGACGGCGGCGGCCAGCGGGCCCTCGACGGCCAGGGCGACGGCCTCGGCCTTGGCCTCGCCGGTGGCCAGCAGGACCAGGTGGCGGGCCTCCAGGATGGTGCCGATGCCCTGGGTGATGACGTGGTGCGGGACCTCGTCGATGCTGTCGAAGAAGCGGGCGTTGTCCACCCGGGTCTGCCGGGTCAGGGTCTTGATCCTGGTCCGGGAGGCGAGCGAGGAGCAGGGCTCGTTGAAGCCGATGTGGCCGTCCGTGCCGATGCCCAGCAGCTGGAGGTCCACCCCGCCGGCCTCGGCCAGCGCGCGGTCGTAGGCGGTGGCGGCCGCGGCGATGTCGGCGGCGTTGCCGTCCGGGCCCAGGAAGGACTCCTCGGTCAGGCCGAGCGGCTCGACGACCTCGCGCAGCACCACCGAGCGGTACGACTCCGGGTGGCCGGCCGGCAGGCCGACGTACTCGTCCAGCTGGCAGATCCGCGCCCGGGAGGCGTCCAGTCGGCCGTCCCGGACCCGGGCGGCGAGGGCCTGGTAGATCGGCAGCGGGGTCGAGCCGGTCGCGACGCCGAGCAGGGCCTCGGGCTTGTCGGTCAGCAGATCGGTGATCGCCGCGGCGATGAGTTCGCCGGCCGCTGGAGCGTCAGGGACGATCACGATTTCCATACTGGGTCCACCGTTCTGGGGCGAGGCTGAGGTCTAGACCTGCGCGGTCTAGACCAGTTTGCCGTGAACGTGGCCCCCAGGTCCACCCGGGGCCGGTGCCGGAGCCCGGGAGTTCTGCCTGGTCCGGGCTCCCGGTGCCGGACGGACGGGGAGCCGGGGCCCGAAAAGAGGCCCCGGCTCCCTGCGCCCTGTCGTACGGGCTGCCTGTCCTACTGCCTGTCCTGCTGCCCTGTCCTACGGATGGCGTTCCACCGGTGGACGGTCGGGATGTTCCGAGCTCCCCGACCGAACAGGGGGCCGGATCAGAACGGGTTGGTGCAGGTGGTCACCTGCTTGCTGACGTCCAGTGCCGGGCCGGCGGTGGCGCAGATGATGCGGGGGGCGGTCGCGGTGACCTTCGGGGTGACGGCCTGGGCGGAGCCGAGTCGGACGGTCGTCGCGCTGGCGACCGTCTCCCACGGGCTGCCCCAGGCCTGCTGGGTGCGCACCTCTACCTGAACCATCGTCAACTGGGTGGGGTCCGCGTTGACCTGGGCGATGCCGACGATGCCCTCATCGTCGGCCTGGTGCGTGATGCAGGGGCGGTTGAGCACCGTGGCGCAGGCGACGGTGCCGGCCTCGGACGTCGCCGTGGCGGCCATGGCGGGCGCAGCCGACAGCCCTGCTATCCCTGCCACCGTCATCATCACGGCTGCAATCCGAGTGCGCATGATACGAACCTCCTTGGAAATTAAGGGAATCTCACTCCTTGAGATGAGTGTTGCACACATCCTGGAATCGGCGGGTGTGCGTTGCGTCACACTCATGGTGACGGTTCAACTACTGGCTGCAATCGTTCGTCGGATGTTCAGCGCACGGACAAGTCCCGGCCTGACGGGCGATCAGTTCGTGGGCGGTGCGAAGCCCTCCTCCCCGCGGCGGAGCCAACTCCCCGCCGACCGCCCGGCATTGGACCTGGCCCGTCACTCGTCCGGGTGGCGCATTGCCACCGGGGCGAATCGGACGGATACCATCGAGCCGATCCCACGGAGGTGGCTGCGTGGACACGGTCATCGTGCAACTGCCCGGCCCGGGGCCGGACCTGGCGCCCGGCGCGGCAACCGGTACGCCCTCCGGCGCCGCGCCCGGACTGCTGCGGATGGGCCCCGGCGAGACCGCGGTGTTCGGACGCGGCGAGCCCGCCCGCCCGGTCGCCATCCCGCTGCCCGACCAGGGCGTCTCCCGCCGCGCGGGCGAGGTGGTCGCCGCCGAGGACTACTGGCGGCTGTCCAACTTCAGCGCCACCGCCACCTATGTGGTGGAGAACCTCGAAGGTGCCGGGGAACACATCAAGGTCGCCCCCGGACGCCTCGGCGCACCCGTCCCCTTCGAGCTCTCCCGCGTCCTGCTGCCCGCCCTCGGCGAACCCGCCGCCTTCAAGGTCTTCGCCCCGCAACACGCCTACCTGGACGGCCAATCCGGCGGCGCCGACGGCGAACGCACCGTCAGCCCCTTCGCCCTGGACCCGACCGCCAAGTACTTCCTGGTGCTGCTCGCGCTCTGCGAGCCCCGGCTGCGCTCGCCCTCCACCGCCGCCGTCCCCGGGGTGACCGAGGTACTGGCCCGGCTGCGCGCCCTGCCCTCCTGTCGCGGACTGACCCGCTCGGCGGTGAACTACCACATCGACTACCTGGTCGGCGCCAAACTGCGGCTGCGCGAGCCGTACGAGGAGGGCCCGGCCGGCGGCAAGCGCGAGGAACTGGTGGCCCTGGCCCTGCGGTTCGACCTCGTCCGGGAGGAACACCTCCCGCTGCTCCCGCCCCGGCGCCCGGTCACCCGGCCGTGAGCCCCGCCGACCAGCGGGGCACCGAACAGCCGGGCGCCGACCGACCGGACGCCTCTCCATCCGGCGCCATGCGGCCGCCCTTCGAGGTCCCCGACGGCTACCCGCTGGCCGGCTACCGCACCGGTGCCTTCCTCGGCGCCGGCGCCTGGGGCAGCGTCTACGCCGCCGAGGGGCCGGACGGCACCCCGGTCGCGGTCAAGATCCTCGGCCCGACCCGCTCCAGCCCCGGCCAACGCCGCACCATGGGTCAGATGGCCGCCGGCGAGCTCCGCTTCAGCCGCCGCGCCGACCACCCCCACCTGATCCGCACCCTCGCCGTGGTCACCGTCGAGGACCCCGGCCATCCCGAACTGGACGGCGCCGTCGCCCTGGTGATGGAGCGCGCCGCCCGCAGCCTCCAGGACCTCCTCGCCGCCGCCCGCCCCGGCACCCCGCTGCCCGGCGCCGAGCGGATCCTCACCGAGGTCTGCGCCGGGCTGACCCACATGCACCGGGCCGGCTGGGTGCACGGGGACCTCAAACCGGCCAACATCCTGCTGATGCCCGACGGCACCGCCAAGATCGCCGACTTCGGACTGACCGCCGAACTCGAGGGCACCCACGCCTACGCCCCGCCGCTCGGCTCGCCCGACCACGTCCCGCCCGAGTGGTGGTCCCAGCGCACCGGCGCGCGCGGAGTCGCCGTACGCCCCAGCGCCGACGTCTGGGCCTTCGGGGTGATCGCCCACCAGCTGCTCACCGGCGGGCTGCACCCCTTCCTCGGCGCCACCGCCCGGGCCCGCTCGCTGGCCGCCCAGGCGTACGCGCGCGGCGCCGCCCCGCTGCGGCTGGACCAGACGCTGACGACCCGCTGGCGGCCGGTGGTCGTGGCCTGCCTGGCGCCCGGCCGGGAGGAGCGCGCCCGCACCGACCTCGCCGCGCTGGTCGCCCGCGCCACCGCCCGCCCGGCGGGCCGCCGCCCGATGCTGCGGGCCGGCGTCGGCCTGCTGGCCTGCACGGCCGTGCTGCTCGCGGTGACCGGCGGCCCCGAGCCCGTCCGGCCGGGTGCCCACCGGGCCGCACCGCCGCTGCCCGGGGCGATCCCGGCCGGCTCCGACGTCCCGACCGCCTACCGGAGCATGATCGAGGACGCCGCCCGGCGCTGCCCGGAGCCTGAGGTCACCCCGGTCCTGCTGGCCGCGATGCTCAAGGCGGAGAGCGGGTTCGACCCGAACGCGGCCCGCCCGGAGACCGGAGAGTACGGCATCGCGATGTGGACGCCCGCCGTCTTCGAGGCCTGGGCCAAGGCCGCCAACCACGCGGGCCCCAAGTCGTACCTGGACCCGGGCGACGCGATCGCGGCGATGGGCAACTACGTCTGCTGGCTCGACCAGCAGCTCAAGCGGCACGGCTTCACCCGGGACCTGCCCGCCCTGGTCACCGCCGCCTACCGGACCAGCGACAAGACCGTGGCGGCCGCGGGCGGCGTCCCGGAACGGGTCCGGCCGCACGTCGACAAGGTGCTCCGCTATCTGGCCGACTACGGCGGGTGACGGTGCGAATCGGGATGGGTCGTGCCACATCCCCCCGTATCCCGGCGCGGGCACCCGGAGGACCGGCCTCCGGTCTGGGATCCTCGGGCGCATGATCACGAAGCTCCGCGCGGCCACCGCGCAATGGACCGTCGTCGTCCCGGTGGCGGCGTTCGTCGTCCTCGCCCTGACCTGGCACGAGGACCTGCCCGGCTGGGTGGTGGGCGTGGTCGCCGTGTTCCTGATCGGGGCCGTGCTGGCGGCCGTGCACCACGCCGAGGTGATCGCGCACTGGACCGGGGAGCCGTTCGGATCGCTGGTGCTCGCGGTGGCGGTCACGGTGATCGAGGTCGCGCTGATCGTCACGCTGATGGCCGACGGCGGGGACAAGTCCGCCACCCTCGCCCGGGACACCGTGTTCGCCGCCGTGATGATCACCTGCAACGGGATCATGGGCCTGTCGATCATCGTGGCCGCGGTCAAGTACCGCACCGCCGTCTTCAACGCCGAGGGCACCGGCACGGCGCTCGCCTGCATCGCCACCCTCGCCACCCTCAGCATGGTGCTGCCGACCTTCACCACCAGCACCCCCGGCCCGCAGTTCTCCACCACCCAGCTGACCTACGCGGCCATCGCCTCGCTGGTGGTGTACGGGCTGTTCGTGACCACCCAGACCCTGCGGCACCGGGACTACTTCCTGCCCGTCACCCCGGAGGGCGAGGTCCGGCGGGTGGAGGACGAGGAGGACCACGCGGCGCCCCCCACCGTCCGGGCCGCCGGGGTGAGCCTGCTGCTGCTCGCCGTCGCGCTGGTCGCGGTGGTCGGTCTGGCCAAGGGCGTCTCGCCGACCATCGAGTCCGCGGTGGACAGCGCCGGGCTGCCGCACGCCGTGGTCGGCGTGGTGATCGCGATGATGGTGCTGCTGCCGGAGACCATCGCGGCGCTGCGCTCGGCCGTCCGCAACCGGGTGCAGACCAGCCTCAACCTGGCCCTCGGCTCGGCGCTCGCCAGCATCGGCCTGACCATCCCGGCGGTCGCGATCGCCTCGGTCTGGCTCTCCGGCCCGCTCGTGCTCGGCCTCGAACCCTCGCACCTGGTGCTGCTGACCCTGACGGTCGTGCTCGGCACCCTGACCGTCATCCCGCGCCGGGCGACCCTGCTGCAGGGCGCGCTGCACCTGGGGGTGCTGGCGGAGTTCGTGGTGCTGGCGGTCAATCCGTGACGACGGTGAACCGCTGAGGCCCTCCGGGCCGTCGTACTGGACGGAAGCCCCTGGCACGTCCCCCCGTGCGGTCAGGGGCTTCCGTCGTCTTCGGCCGTGACCTGCTTGGGAGCGGGCGGGTCACGGCCCGGAGACCCCGGCCCGCCGGTGGTACGGCGGGCCGGGACTCCGTGACGGCCGCGGCTCAGACGCGGCCATGGCGGCCTCCGGGGGGCTCAGACCCCCGGAGACGGCGTCGGGGTACCTCGGGAGGCGGGGTGCCTCGGGAGGTGGGGCTGCCTCAGGCGGAGGTGCGGCGACGGCGGGTGTAGGCCACCGCGCCGGCGCCGGCCACCAGCAGGGCGGTGCCCGCGCCCGCGTACAGCAGGGTGCCGTCGCTACCGGTGGTGGCCAGCTTCTTGCCGTCCGAGGCGGCGCCCGGGATCGGGGTCGGGACGCTGACCTTGGCCGGGATGACCAGCGGCTGGTCCGGGGTGACCTTGGTGCCGGTCCCGGGGTGCACCGGGACGGTGGCGGTGGGCGGGGTGGTCGGGCCGGCGCTCGGCACGGTGCTGGGGGCGTCGGTCGGGACCTCGGTGGCCGGGGTGGTGGGCGCCGGGGTCTTGGCCGGCTCGGTGGCCGGGGCGGTCGCGGGGGTGGTCGGCGGGGTGGTCGGCGGGGTGGTCGGGGGCACCACCGGCGGCGTGCTCGGCGTGGCCGAGTGGGAGGGCGCGGGGGTGTGCGACGGCGACGGGGTGTGGCTCGGCGACGGGGTGTGCGAGGGGGTGGTGCTCGGCACGGCGGTCGGGCTCGCCGACGGGGCCTTGGTCGGGCTCGCGGAGGGCTTGCCGGTCGGAGCCGGGGTCTGGCCGCCGCAGTCGACCTTGAAGACCTTGTGCTTGGGGTTGCTGACGTCCGGGTGCTCCGGCAGCTCGCCGTCGACCAGCGGGACGGCCTTCCAGAACAGCTTGTAGTGGCCGTCCGCCAGGTTGATGTCCTCGGTGCGGATGTGACCGTGGTCGTCGACCGGGAGGTCACCGAACACGACCGGCTCGGTCATGTCGCTGTTCATGTCGAAGATCGCCCAGAGCACGTCCTGGTTCGGGTCGAAGCCGAAGGAGTCCAGGTAGAAGGTGCAGACCTTGGGCTCGTTGCGCACGTCCTCCTGGCCGGTGGCGGCGTCGTGGATCTTCACGGTGCCGTTGTTGCCCGGGGCGCCCTTGCCGTTGCCGCCCGCGACGGCGTGCGCGGCGGGGGCGAGCAGGAGCAGGGCGGCGGCGGTCGGGACGGCCACCAGGGAGCGTGCGGCGGTGGAGCGGATGTGCATGTGTGTTCCATCGGGTGGGGCAGGCCGGGACGAGCCTGTGGGGTGGGAGGGAGTCTCCGGTCGGCCGCTGGACCGGGGGCGGGCCGCGTACGACGTGAGGGGCACAAAAGTTCCCCTAGTGGGAAACGTGACGCAAGGGAGGTTTGGCCGGAATGCCTCGCCGAGGGCGATTGGTCCGGCTAGTCCCTCGCAACGATCCGATCACCCGGTTGTGGGGAAAACGTGCGTCCCGCAGGTATCCGTGGCTGTCACGGGCGGCCGGCCCCGCCCGGCGGCCGGAACGACGGCCCCGCGGGTGGCCGGTATTGGCCGGTCCGGGGCACAGGTCCGCGTGTCGGGGCGGCGGGCGGAAGCCGGGGTTCTCTATCGTCCGTCTGGAACCGCCCAGCCCGCCGATTCCGTGGTGCGCGCGGCCGATCGCGCGAGCAGCCGGTCGAGCCGGCCGCCCATCCGACCCAGGGGGAGTGCTCGATGCCCGGCCCAGAGCAGCAGGTGCGACCGGAGCGGCAGCGGCCCGCCCGGACCGAGGACAGCGCCGACGTCATCGTGGTCGGCGCCGGACCGGCCGGCGCCACCGCCGCCTACCACCTCGCCCGCACCGGCCTGGACGTCCTCCTGCTGGAGAAGTCGGCCTTCCCGCGTGAGAAGGTCTGCGGCGACGGCCTCACCCCGCGCACCGTCAAACAGCTGGTGGACATGGGCATCGACGTCTCCGAGGAGGCCGGCTGGCTGCACAACAAGGGCCTGCGGCTGATCTCCGGGCACCGCTCGCTGGAGTTCGACTGGCCCGAGCTGTCCGCCTACCCCGGTCACGGACTCGTGCGCCGCCGCGCCGACTTCGACGAACTGCTCGCCCGCAAGGCCGCGGCGGCCGGCGCCAGGCTCGTCGAACGGGCCAACGTGGCAGGGCCGTTGACGGACGAGCGGTCCGGCCGGATCACCGGTGTCAGCGCCAAGCTGGGAGAGGCCCGCGAGCCCGTCGAGTACCGCGCCCCGATCGTGGTGGCCGCGGACGGCAACTCCACCCGGCTGTCCGTCGCGATGAAGCGCTACCGGCGCACCGACCGAGCGATGGGCGTGGCCTACCGCACCTACTTCACCACCCCGCGCCACCAGGACCGCTACCTGGAGGCCTGGCTCGACCTGCGCGACCCCACCGACCCCGCCCACCGCCTGCTGCCCGGCTACGCCTGGGTGTTCGGCATGGGCGACGGCACCGCCAACGTCGGCCTCGGCGTCCTCGACACGGCCGGGACCGACCTCGACTGGCGGGATCTGCTGCGCCGCTGGTGCGCCGACCTCCCGCCCGGCTACGCGTACCACCCCGACGCCGTCACCGAGCCGATCCGCGGCTCCGCGCTCCCGATGGGCCTCAACCGCCAGCCCCACTACGCCGATGGCCTGTTGCTGATCGGCGACGCGGGCGGCACGGTCAGCCCCGGCACCGGCGAGGGCATCGCCTACGCGATGGAGTCCGGCCGCTACGCCGCCGAGACCATCGTCCAGGCGCACGCCCGCCGCACCGACCGCGGTCGCGAACTCGCCCTGCGCGCCTACCCGCAGCGGCTGCGCTCCGCCTACGCGGGCTACTTCGCGCTCGGTCGGCTGGCCGCCGACCTGCTCGGCCGCCCCCGGCTGCTGGGCGCCGCCGGGGCCGCCGGGCTGGGCCACCCGGCACTGCTGAAGGTGGCGTTCCGGCTGATGGTCAACCTGACCGAGCCCAACTCCAAGGACGCCCTGGACCGACTGCTCCACCTGGTGGGGAGGGTCGCCCCGGGGCGGTGAGCCCGGACATCCTGCCGGGCGGGGGAGGCCGGTGTCCCGGGTTCGGCCGGAATCGGGGAGCATGACAAGCCGTCAGCTGAATCTATTGACGGATGATCAGCCGATCGGATTGCCTGGTGGCGAACCGGCCACGGAGGGTGAGCGAACGCCCCTCCGCGGCCGGTTCCCTGACAGCCCCGACGGTCCGGGCGGTCCGGCAGTCCGGGCAGTCCGGGCGGTCGGGGCGGTCCGGACAGTCCCGACCACCCCGACCACCCCGACCACCCCGACCGCCCCGATCGACGGAGACACCGTGCGCCTTCGCCTTCGCCTGCTCGTCGCGCCCCTCGCGGCCACCGCCGCCCTGACCGCCGTGACCGTCCCCGCCGCGGCCGCCACCCAGGGCACCGCCACCCCGGCCGACCAGTGCTCGGCCGCCTACCGGCACGACGACGCGCGCCTGGGCCCCCAGGACCTCCCGAGCAGCGGCCCGGTCGGCCGCCAACTCCTCGGCTACCAGCGCACCGGCGGCGCCGCCGAGCAGGACTTCCTGGCCGACTACTACGACCCGGGCGCGAACGGCGGCAAGGGCGGTTGGAAGTACCCGCCGTCCGACGGCTACGTCACCCTCCCCGACGGCAGCCCGGTCGAGTTCGACCTCACCCTCTACCCCAACCAGAACATCGACCGCTACGGCAGCGAGTACGGCGCCTTCCTCGCCCCCGAGGGTCTGCCCTACGCCAACCGCGCGATACCCCCGCAGAGCCTCGACGGCACCCCGGCGGCCGGCTGCAACTACCACGACTACAAGGTGGTCAAGCCGTTCAAGGTGCATGCCGGGCCCATCGCCCCCTGGTTCAACCAGCCCGGCTGGGGCCTGCAGTACCAGCTCGACGCCACCCTCCTCCCCGGCGGCCCCGCCAGGCTCAACGTGCTCTGGCTGGTGGAGAACGGCTACCTCGCCCGGATCTGACCGGGCGGCCGTCCGGTGGCCGCCGCGCCACCGGACGGGCCAGCCGCCCACCCGGATATTCGCTGGCGGCGGCGGAGCGGCCGACGGTAGGAAGACGGGGTGACCACCAGCGACCCGGCGACCGACCGGCGCCTCTTCCAGCCCGCCGTCCTCGACCTCGGCGACGCCCTGCTCCGCCCCTGGGGCCGCGCCCTCGACCTGCCCGGCGGCACCCTCGCCGCGGTCTCGGCGGCCGCCGCGGACCAGGAGATCGCGCGCTGGAACCCGCTGCGCCATGCCATCGACCCGGCCGGCGCCGCCGCCTACCTCGACCGCGCCGACGAGCAGTGGTCCGACGGCGGCACCGCCTGCTTCGCCGTCACCGACGCCGCCGACGGCAGGCTGTGCGGCAACGTCGCCCTGAGCTGGACCGACCGGGCGGAGGGCATCGCCATGGTCGGCTACTGGCTGCTCGCCGCCGCCCGCGGCCGCGGCCTCGCCACCCGGGCCACCACCGCCGTCACCCGCTGGGGCGTCCACACCGCCGGCGTCCGCCGCATCGAGCTCTACCACGCCGTCGGTAACACGTCGTCCTGCCAGGTCGCGCTCCGGGCCGGCTTCCCGTACGAGGGCACCCTGCGCGAGTCCTACCGCCACGCCGACGGCCCCTACCACGACGAACACCTGCACGCCCGCCTGGCCACCGACCCCGAGCCGGCCACCGGCGGCCCGACGGCGCCCGACGGAACGTGAGGAGCGGTCGTGCCGTCGACTACCGGTGGGACTGGGCGAGTTGGACGAGGTTGCCGCAGGTGTCGTCCAGCACCGCGACGGTGACCGGGCCCAGCGCCGTCGGCTCCTGGGTGAACCGCACCCCGAGCCGGTGCAGGCGGTCGTACTCGGCGTGCACGTTGTCCACCGCGAACTGGGCGGCCGGGATGCCGTCCTCGACCAGGGCGGTCTTGAACGGGCCGACGGCGCGGTGGTTGTCGGGCTCCAGCAGCAGCTCGGTGCCGTCCGGCTGTTCGGGGGAGACCACGGTGAGCCAGCGGTACTCGCCGAGCGGGACCTCCTCCTTCTTCACGAAGCCCAGCACCTCGGTGTAGAAGCGCAGTGCCTTGTCCTGGTCGTCGACGAACACGGTGGTCAGGTTGATCCTCATGGGGAGCCCTCCGAAGTGCCCGGGTGGTGGCGGCGGTTGCCGAGCCGATCGTAGATCGCCCGTAGCCAGGGCTGCCGGACGGCGGGCAGCCGGGCGAGGCGGTGGCACAGCAGGTACCGGTCGGGCTCGAACAGCCGGTGCGGGCGCAGCGGCAGCGGGTCGTCGCGCTCCTCGCCGACGGGCAGCCTGGTGGTGAGCCGGGCGGGCGGGAAGGCCAGGTACCTCCACACCCCGGCGTCCAGCGGGACGGGCAGCGCGCCGAAGCCGGCGGGCGGCTGCCAGGCGGCGCCCGTCCACGGGTGGCGGGGGACGAGGGCGATGGCCGGGGCCGGGGTGGGGGCGAGGCCCGGCCCGGCCAGGCCCAGGGTGCGGGCCGGGGGGCCCGCCGGGAGCAGCCGCTGGAGGGTGCGGCCGAAGGTCTCGGTGAGCAGGCCCGGGGGCACGGCCACCGGCTCTCCGCCGGAGGCCGCCAGCACCTCGGCCAGGGCCGTCCCGACGGCGGCGGTCCAGCGTCCGTTCCACCAGCCGGCCGGCTCGACCGGCGGCAGCGGGGGCACCGTCCAGCCGTCCCCGGCCGGGTGGGGCGGGCCCTCGACCGGCAGCCGGCGCACGGCCCGCGGGTGGAGCCACACCGCCTGCCAGCGGTAGCAGTCGTCGATCCGGGCGCCGACCGTGCGTCCGCACCCCGCGCAGGCCAGGTTCGAGTCCCCGGCCGCCGCGCAGCAGCCCTCGCACTCCTCGGGGATCAGCACGGTGGCGCGGGTGTCGCCCGGGGCCAGCAGCACCGCGCCGCCGGGCCCGCACCGCAGGCCGTGGACCGGCGCGTACACCCCCCGTGCGGCGGCCTCCGACGCCGTGACCTCGGCCCAGGGCCGCCAGGGCGGTTCGGACGGCTCCGGGTCGACGGCGAAGGTGCCCGGCTCCAGCAGCGGCGGCAGGTACCGGTCGCCGCCCTCCTGGTGGGCGTGCGGCGGCAGTGCCACCTCCGTGACCGGCACGGACAGCTCCGTGCCGCACCCCGCGCACGCGAACACCGCCACGCGCTCTCCCCCCGTTCGCCCGTGAACACCGGGTATCCCGTGAACACTGGCAGTCCCGTGAACACCGGGAGTATCGCGGCCCGGGCACCGCGCGCCAAGCGGTTTTCGCCCGGCGCGGGACCGGTTCCCGGCAGGCTGCGCGCGGGGCCGGGGAGCGTCCTAACCTGGAAGGGCGCGCACGGTGCGTGGCCTGCGACGGAGGCACGGGAGAGGTGGCCATGACGGTGATCTCGGCGGCCCTCATCGGTACCGACTGGCGGCCCCGGCTGCCCGGCGGCGCCGAGCTGCTGCGCGAGTGCGCCGCGCGGGGCTGGACGGTGGTGCTGACCGGCCCCGGGCCGGCCGGTGCGCCCGCCCTGACCGTGACCGCCCCCGGCGGCGATCCGGTGCGGGCCGCGCTGGCGCTGGTGGACGGCGCGCCCTCGCACGCCGTGGCGGTGGCCGGGAGCGTGCGCGAGGTGCGGGCGGCGCGGCGGGCCGGGGTGCCCTGCGTCGCCCTGGAGGCCGGCGGGGACGCCGGCCCCGAGCTGCGGGCGGCCGGCGCGGCCGAGGTGCACCGGGACGCCGCCGCCCTGCTGCGTGTCCTGGACGACAGCCTGCTCGCCCGTCCCCGGGCCTTCGGGCGCGTGGCCGCCGCAACAGGCGGTCCCCGGAACGGTTAACGCCGGCCCGTACCGGGCAACCGCCGGGTGCGAGCACGTCACCGGAAGTGTCGGAGGTGACCGAGATGGACGGACCCGCGTTGAGCGGATGGGAACGGCGGCTCCTCGAGGAGATCGAGTCCGATCTGCGCCAGGACGCGCGCCTCGACCGGAAGTTGAGCACGATGGGGGCGAAGCGGCCGAACCGGGTGCAGGCCGCGCTGCGCGGCGTCGGGCGCCGGATCTCGGCCGGGGTGCTGCTGACGGCGCTGGTGATGACGGCGATCTGCGCCGGCATCGCCGTGCGCACCCCGACGACGGCGGTGCTGGTCGCCCTCGGGGTGGTCTGGGTGGCCTCGGTGGCGGCGGCGGTGGCCGCCACGGCACTGCTGCGGCGGCGCCGGGGAGCGGGCCGGGCCGACAGCGCCGACCCCTTCCGTTCGGACCGCTCGGACCGCTCGGACCGTTCGGACCGCTCGGACCGTACGGACCGGAGGGAACGGCGCGAGCGCCGTGAGCGCGGTGACGGCGGGGAAGGACATGAACGCCGGCCCTGGGACCGCCCGGAGGCGTGACGTGACGAGGGACCGAACCACCGAGAGGTGCGCATGAGTACCGACCTGTGGGAGTACCGCCCGGGCTCCCACCCCGCCGCCGACCCCACCCTGGTCGGGTACGAGGTCCAGGCCACCGACGGCCCGCTCGGCCGAGTCGAACAGGACGCCGGAGACCACCTGACGGTCGACGCCGGCCCCTGGGTGCCGGGCACCCGGGTGCTCGTCCCGGTCGGCCTGGTCGCCCGGATCGACCACCTGGACCGCGCCGTCCACCTCGACTGCCCGCGGGCCCGGCTCGCCGCCGTCCCGCCGCCGGCCGAGAACCTCACCGCCCGCCGCCGACACTGAGCCACGGGCTGGCCGTCCACCACCCTGACCGGCCGGGCGATCGCCTTCCTGGTCGCCCCCCGACGGCGCCGAACAGCAGGAACTGGCCTCGCCCTGGCAGGCAGTGGTCGAATCCGGCGGCCTCCTCCGGCTGCTCTCCACCCGCGCGGCGGCCGCGCGGCGCAAGTGAGCCGTCCGCTGCCGTTGAGGCCCGGTGCGGAGTCGGCAGCCGGGCGGGCCGCCGCCGGAGCCGGAGGCCCCGCGCGGGTCAGTCCCCGCGCAGCCGGACGAAGGTGGCGGTGGGCGGGCGGCCGGTGAGGGTGAGTTCGGCGCGCAGCGGGGCGGTGAGCGGGTGCACCTCCCCGTGGTCGGGGTCGGTGGCGGGCGGGCCGAGCAGCGGGCCGGCCGCCCGGGCGACCTCGCGGGCCTGGACGGGGGTCAGCCGGGGGCTGGTCAGCACCACCCGGCCGTCGTCCAGTCGCAGCACCAGCGCGTGCGGCCGGGCCGCCGGGCCGGTGAGGGCGCTGACGGTGGCGTCCAGGGTGTCGGAGCGCCGGTACTTGACCCAGGCGTGGCCCGCGCCGCGCGCGCGGTACGGGGCGGCCGCGGCCTTGCAGA
The DNA here is from genome assembly GCF_042724935.1 of Kitasatospora sp. NPDC127060. Classification (NCBI taxonomy): domain Bacteria; kingdom Bacillati; phylum Actinomycetota; class Actinomycetes; order Kitasatosporales; family Streptomycetaceae; genus Kitasatospora; species Kitasatospora sp. NPDC127060. The sequence continues at coordinate 151,307 of NZ_JBHXEG010000002.1, read as the reverse complement.
CCAGGCCTTCCACGCCGGTGTCGGCCAGCTGCGCCATCCACTCCAGGGCCTCCGCCCGGTCGGTGGTGGCCAGGACCGGCTGGATCGGCGGCGGGACGTCGGCCAGGGCGGCGAGCAGCAGCCGGCGCCGGTCGGTGAGCGGGAGGCGTCGGACGTCGCGGCCGGGCAGGGCGAGCAGGTCGAAGACGATCAGTCCGAGTGCGACGTCCGGGGCCGCGGCCCGGGCCCGGCGGGTGTGCAGCAGTTCCTCGAAGGCGAACCGGCCGCCCCGCCAGGCGACCAGCTCGGCGTCCAGCACCAGCCCCTCCGGCAGTCGGGCGACGGCGGCGGCGATCGGCGGGAACTCGGGGGCGAGGTCGCGGCCGCTGCGGGACTGCAGGAACGCCGGGCGGTCGCCGCGGGCGAAGGCGACGCAGCGGAAGCCGTCCAGTTTCAGCTCGTACTGGACGCCGCCGCCGCCCAGCCCGTCGGCGGGCGGTACTGCGCCGACGGCGACGGGGCGCATCACCTCGACGGGCGGGTGCAGCACCTGCCGGGGCTGGGCGGCGGCGGGGGGTGCGGTGGGTGCGGGCGGCGAGGTCGCGCCGGTCGAGGGGGCGGCCGGCAGCGGCCGGGCCTGCTCCGGGTCCAGCAGCGGCGCGAACAGGTCGCCGTGCGCGGCCAGCCGTCCCGGCAGCTCGGCCAGGGTGAACACCAGCTCCGCCGCCCCGCGGGCCCGCTCCAGCTCGGCCCAGCTGAGCGGGGTGGAGACGGTCGGCAGTGGCCGGGCGCGCAGGGTGTACGGGGCGGCGGTGGTCTTCTTGGCGTTGTTCTGCGACCAGTCGACCAGCACCCGGCCGCGGCGCCGGGCCTTGGCCATGGTGTGCACCGCCAGCTCCGGGTGCTCCGCCTCCAGCGCGGCGGCCAGCGCCTTCGCGTACCCGGAGACCTCGCTGCTGGGGGTGGGCTCGATCGGCACCAACAGGTGCAGGCCCTTGGAGCCGGAGGTCTTCACCCAGGCGGAGAGGCCGTCCGCGGCCAGCCGTTCGCGCAGCAGCAGCGCGACCGCCCGGCAGGTGAGCACGTCGGCGCCCTCGCCCGGGTCGAGGTCCAGGACCAGCCGGTCGGCCAGGCCGGGCGCGGCGGCGTGCCACTGCGGGACGTGCAGCTCCAGGCAGCCCAGGTTGGCCACCGCCAGCAGGGCCGCGCCGTTCTCCAGCACCACCTGGCGCAGCCGCTCGCCGCTGGTCGGCACGTCCACCGTGCGCACCCAGTCCGGGGTGCCGGGCGGCGGGTTCTTGGCGACGAACACCTCCGCCTCGACGCCGTCCGGGCAGCGCAGGAAGGACACCGGGCGGTCGCGCAGGTGGGGGAGCAGGGCGGTGTGCACGGCGGCGTAGTAGCGCAGCACGTCACCCTTGGGGGTGCCGATGCTCGGGTAGTACACCTTGTCGAGGTGGGACAGTGCGAGGGTGTGCCCGTCCACCGTCATCTGCGGCACGGTCGGTCTCCGAAGGCTCCTGCGGGTGGCCCCCGCAGCCAGTCTGCCCCGGCGCGGCCGATGCCGCCCGGGGCAGGCGGTCACCGCCCGGGGCCGACCAGGGCGTGGGCGTCACGAGGACGGGACGGGCCGGGGAGCGCCCGGGTAGGTGCCGAAGAACCAGTGGTTGCCCTCCGGGTCGGCGGCGGCGAAGTCGCGCGAGCCGTAGTCCGTCTCGGTCAGCCCGGTGGTGATCCTGGCCCCGGCGGCGACGGCCCGGGCGTGCACGCCGTCCGGGTCGGCGGTGACCACGTAGGCGCTGAAGGTGCCCGGCTCGCCCTTCCAGTCGCCCGGGGCCGTCTCGCGCGCCGAGCCGAGCATCACGCCGCCGCCCTCCGGCCAGGACAGCTCGGCGTGGGAGACGAAGTCGCCCTCCCCGTAACTGACCACCTCCAGGAAGCCGAAGGCGTCCGACAGGAAGCGGATCAGGGCCCGGGCGTCGTTCGCGCGCAGGGTGGGCCAGACCTGCGGGGCGGGGTTCTCGGTGTCCATGGTGGTCACTCCTCGGGTGGGGTGGTTACGCCTCCCACTCTGCGACCGCCCCGCCCGCCCCGCCTTGGACGTTTCGGAACTTCCCCGCCTCCGGCCCCTCCGCCGCCAGCCAGGCGCTCGGCGCGGCCCCGGCCAGCGCGCGGAACTCCCGGGCCAGGTGCGCCTGGTCGAAGTAGCCGCAGCGGACGGCCAGTTCCGCCAGCCGGGGCGGCGGCGAGCCGGCCGCGAGCAGGTGCCGGGCCCGGTCGAAGCGGATCACCCGGGCGGCGGACTTCGGGGTCAGTCCGGTCTCCCGGCGGAACCGGTCCTGGAGGTACCGGGCGCTCCAGCCGGTCTCCCGGGCCAGTTCGGCCACCGGCAGCGCGCCGCCGCTGCGCCGCAGGGCCCGCCACGCCCAGCTCACCTCCGGCGGCACCAGCCCGGACGGCCGGGCGGCCCGCAGCAGCGCCCCGTCCAGTACCGCGAACCGCTCCGCCCAGCCGTCGGCCGCCCGCAGCCGCTCCCGCAACTGCGCGCCGAGCCGCCCCAGCACCTCCTCCGCCGGGAGGTCGATCCCGGCCAACTCCCCGGCGGGCAGCCCGAACAGCGCCCTGGCGGCGAGCGGGTGCACGGCGATCTGCACCCCGGACTGGGCGCCCTCGTGGGTGATCAGCGCGGGGGAGGTGTGCAGGCCGCCGAGCAGCGTCGGGTAGCGGCCGGGCGGTTGCGCCGGATCCGGGTGGCCGGCGATCACCAGGGGCTCGTCCAGGGTGAGGATGAAGGTCAGGTACGGGGAGGGCAGACCGCGGTGCACGGCCGGGGCCAGGCCGCGCTGGCGGTAGCCGGAGTACCAGGCCACGTACGGTCGCAGGGCCGTCGCGGGCCGGGCGCGGACGGCCTCGTCGACCGCCCCGGTGGCTTGCGTCGTCACGGGCCCAGTATCGGCGTCCGCGGTCGCGGGCGGGAGCGGGGTTGCCTATGGTGAGGTCACGGTCACTCCGCGAGGCGCGCGGTGCGCCGCGCGGGGGAGGACCGTCGGGGGGTAACAGCGACGAAGGAGTCCCCGTGACCACTGCCCGAGACATCATGCACACCGGCGCCCAGTGCATCGGCGCCCACCAGACCCTGGACGAAGCCGCGCGGATGATGCGCGAGAAGAACGTGGGCGCGTTGCCGATCTGCGGCGACGACCAGAAGCTGCACGGCATCATCACCGACCGTGACATCGTGGTGCGCTGTCTCGCCGAGGGCAAGGACCCGGCCACCATGACGGCCATCGAACTGGCCGGTCACCTGCACTGCGTGCGGGCCGACGACAGCATGGACGCGGTGCTGAAGAAGATGGAGCAGCACCAGATCCGGCGCATCCCGGTGATCGACGGCGAGCGGCTGGTCGGCATGATCAGCGAGGCCGACCTGGCGATGGGCCACCGCGACGGCCACCGGCTGACGGACCAGCAGATCATCGAGTTCATGGACGGCGTCTACATGAAGCGGTGACCGCCGCGCGGGGCCGCACTGCGGCCCCGCTTCGGCGGCGGCCCCGCCCGTGCGCCCCGTGACCGGCCGGTCCCCCCGTACCGGCCGGGCCTTCCGAGGGTGGCGGACGGGGTTGGCGCGCGTCTTGTAAAAATGCGCACTTCCAGCACTTCCAGCACTTCCAGCGGTGCCAGCAGTTGCAGCGGGCGCGCGGCGCCGACCGCGGCGGCCTGGTCGGCCTGGCCGGGCCGGCTCGGTCAACCGGCGTCGAGCACGGCGCTGGTGACCCGCCCGACGACCCGGTCGGCCGGCTCCGGCGCGGCGGTGGAGCGGCGGGAGGCCAGGAACTCGCGCGGCGAACAGCCCACCGCGGCGCGGAAGGTGCGGTCCAGGTGGGACTGGTCGTAGTAGCCGCAGAGCGTGGCCAGGTCGGCGCGGGCGAAGCGGCCGTCCGGGGCGGTCAGTAGCCGGAGCGTGCGCTGCAGCCGCAGGATGCCGGCGGCCTGCTTGGGGGCCAGCCCCAGCTGTTCGCGGAACCGCAGCTCCAGTCGGCGGCGGCTCCAGCCCGTGCCGTCGACCAGCGTCCGCACCGGCACCCGCCCGTGCGAGCGCCGCAGTTGCTGCCAGGCCCAGGTGACGTCCGGCTCCCAGGCCGGGCCGTCGGCGAGCAGTGCGGTGAAGTAGCCGTCCAGCAGGGCGAACCGGGCGCGCCAGCTCGGGGCGTCGGCCAGCCGGGCGGCCAGTCGGCCCAGTCGGGGGCCCAGCACCTCGCCGGCCTCGGTCCACTGGCCGCCGAGCTCCCCGGCCACCGGGCCGAACGCCCGGAACGCGCCCTGTGGGGTGAGCGAGACGGCCAACCCGTGCAGGGCGCCGGTGTGTTCGGCGATCGTCGCGGTGCGGCGCAGCCCGGCCGCGATCGAGCAGAGGGAGACGGCGGGGGCGGGCGACACGGCGTCGGTGAGGCGCATCCGGCCCTCGAAGGCCAGCGCCACCGTGACCACGTCGGTGGGTACCTCCAGGCGCCGGCGCGGGCGGCCCAGGAGCATCCGGTAGCCGTGGTAGTCGAGGACGTACCGGCGTAGCGGTGCGGCGGGCCGGCCGAGCACGGTCGCCGGCCCGGCGGTCGGGAGGGTGTCCTGGACCATCGCAACTCCCCTTCTCACAGCGGTCAACGGCGGTGTACGGATCTTCCCGGCCGGATCGTTCCAGGCCGGCCGGGCCGACGCCTCGCGTCTCATACTCCGGAATTATGGTTCTCACTTGTCGAGATGGGGGCAGACTGACGGACATGGGAAAGCAGTACGCAAGCATCGACGGCCGGCTGCGGCAGTTCATCGAACGCCAGCCCGTCTACTTCGTCGCGACGGCGCCGCTGGCCGCCGACGGACACGTCAACCTCTCACCCAAGGGTCGCTCCGGCACCCTCACGATCATCGACGAACTCACCCTCGCCTACCTGGACTTCGGCGGCTCACAGGCCGAAACCATCGCCCATCTGCGGGAGAACGGCCGGATCACCCTGATGTGGTGCGCCTTCGACGGCCCGCCCACCGTCGTGCGGGTGCACGGCCACGGCGAACCGGTCTTCCGCGACGACCCGCGCTTCGCCGGACTGCTCGGCTGCTTCGGACCCGGCGCGGACGGCTCCGGGCTGAGGGCGATCGTGCTGGTCCGGGCCGAGCGGGTCTCCGACTCCTGCGGGTACGCGGTGCCGTTCATGGACTACCGGGCCGACCGGGACCTGCACGCCCAGTTCTTCGACCGCAATGGCGAGGAGGAGTTCGGCGACTACTGCGCGCGCAAGCCGCACGTCGGCACCAGCATCGACGGTCTGCCCGCCCTGCCGCTGCCGCTGCCGGCCCGGCCGGTCCGAAAGGGCCCGGGCGGCCGCTCCCTCGGTCGGGCTCGCGGCCGCTGAGGAGCATCGGCCGCTCCCGGGCCGGGTGCGGCACGAACCCCGCCTTCGGGTACACCTCGTGGGCGTCCAGGGCGGAGAGCGGCAGCCGCTTCAGCGCGTACGGCCGGCGAAGTCGGCGCACGACGAAGCCGCCGCATCCCAGGGGAGGGGTGCGGCGGCTTCGTCGTACGGGTGGGGCTCGCCTGCGGGCTTACTTGCCCAGGCCGGCCTTGACGGAGCAGATCGGCCAGGCGCCGGGGCCCTGGGCGGCGAGGACCTTCTCGCCGATCGCGATCTGCTGGTCCTTGGTGGCCTGGTGAGCCTGGGGGGCGTAGGCGGTGCCGCCGAAGGCCGCCCAGGTGCTGGAGGTGAACTGGAGGCCGCCGTAGAAGCCGTTGCCGGAGTTGACGGCCCAGTTGCCGGTGGCCTCGCACTGGGCGACCTTGTCCCAGACGGTCGCCGGGGCGGCGGAGGCGCTGTTGGCCGTGACGAGTCCGGCCACCGGCAGGGCGGTGAGCGCCCCGGCCATCAGAGCCATCCGGACGCGGTTGCGGCGCTTCGGGGTGGCGGTGGTGGTGGCAGCGGCAGTCTCGTTACGGAAGGTCATGCGGTTCCTTTCGGAGGGGGTCTGCGAGCGTGCGGAACCAGGCCTTCGGGAGGCCGTCGGTTCGGGGTCGCGTCACTCGCGTGGTCCGGCACCGTTCCTGCTCGGGGGCGGTGAGGCCCGGCCGGAGCGGAATCGCTCGGTGCAACGAGTTCGAAGGTACGGGGCCGGTTGTGGCGGTTTCAAGGATTCGCAGGTTCGGGCACGTCAGAGGCCTGTTACCGCAGGTAGCGATCACGAAAATCAGATGATTTCGCCTGATTTTCACCTATTTCCAAGATCAAATCGCCATCGGAAGTGGCCCCCGTCACCCCGGAGGCGCTGTGAGGCCGCGCACACCGTCGACAGCCCGTGACGGTCCACCCCGCCCCCCGTGCCGGAACCGCTGCCCCGCCGGCCCGCCCGGGTGGCCCGCGCCACAGCCCTCACCCGGAGTGCCCCCGCCATCCACTCCCGGTGGCGGGGCATAGCCTTCCGCCCATGAGCAATGACAGCGATGCGGCGGACGCAGGGGCCGTCGACGACGCGGGCCGCCCGGCCGGCGACGGGTACGGGGAGCACGAGGCGGCCGCCGCCCCCAGCGGCTTCGAGCTGGGCACCGACGGACCCAAGGTGATCCTCGCGGGCCTGGACGGCTCCGACTCCTCCTGGCGGGCCACCGCCTACGCCGCGGGACTGGCCCGCCGGCAGGGCGCCGCCCTGGCCGTCGCCTACATCCAGCCGATACTCGGCGCCGCGACCGCCCTGGCCGGGGCCGCGGTGGAGGAGACCACCCAGGAGATCGCCGACGAACTCCTCGCCGCGCTGCGGGAGGCCGAGCAGCGGATGCGCGCGGTCTGGCGGGTCGACTGGCGTTTCCTCACCATGCGTGGCGACCCGTACACCGGACTGGCCAAGCTCGCCGACGAACTGCGCGCCGACGCCGTGGTGGTCGGGGTGTCCGAACAGGCGGGGCACAAGGTGATCGGCTCGGTCGCGGTCCGGCTGGTCAAGGCGGGCCGCTGGCCGGTCACCGTCGTCCCCTGATCGCAGCCCATGGCTGGCGTCCGTCCGGCGGATGACAGAGGTCCTGGCCACGACCCGGCCCCGAGGCCGGACGAGCGCCGGGGCCGACCGCCCGCCGGGCGGCTCCGGCGCGGCCGGTAGGGTGCGTTTCCATGACGGAACCGCCGGGCGCGCACCCCACCGAGCCGGCCCACCTGACCGGCAACGACCTCCACCTGGACCTCCCCGCCACCGGCGGCCGCCGCTCCGCGCTGATGGCCGCCCTGCGCGAGGCGATCCGTAGCGGCCGGCTGGCCCCCGGCACCCGGCTGCCGCCCTACCGGGCCCTCGCCACCGACCTCGGCCTGGCCCGCAACACCGCCGCCGAGGCCTACACCGAACTGGTCGCCGAGGGCTGGCTCATCGCCCGCCAGGGCTCCGGCACCACCGTCGCCGAACGCGCCGCGCCCGTACCCTCCCGCCATGCCCGCCGCCCCGTGCGCCGGCCCGGGCCCGTGCACGACCTGCGCCAGGGCCAGCCCGACGCCGCCTCCTTCCCCCGCACCGCCTGGCTGGCCGCCGGCCGCCGGGCCCTCACCGCCGCACCCAACGAGGCCTTCGGGCCCGGCGACCCGCACGGCCGCCGCGAACTGCGCACCGTCCTCGCCGACTACCTCGCCCGCGCCCGCGGGGTGCGCACCGACCCCGACCGGATCGTGGTCTGCGCCGGCTTCGCCCACGCGCTGCGGCTGCTCTTCGACGGCGCCGCGCCCGTCCTGCCGTCCGACGAACAGGGGCCGCTGGCCGTGGAGGCCTACGGACTGGGCTTCCACCGCGGACTGCTGGGCGCCGCCGGGGTCACCACCGTGCCGCTGCCGATCGACGAGCAGGGCGCCCGGGTCGGGAAGTTGGCCACCCGACCGGAGATCCGCACCGCCCTGCTCACCCCCGCCCACCAGTTCCCGACCGGCGGCCCGCTGCACGCCGGGCGCCGCGCCGCCGTCATCGACTGGGCGCGCGGGCACGGCGGGCTCGTCCTGGAGGACGACTACGACGGGGAGTTCCGCTACGACCGCCAGCCGGTCGGCGCCCTCCAGGGGCTCGACCCCGACCGGGTCCTGTACCTGGGCAGCACCAGCAAGAGCCTCAGCCCCGCGCTGCGCCTCGGCTGGATGGTCCTGCCGGACCACCTGGTGGACCGGGCGCTCGCCGCGAAGGGCGAACGCGAGGCCTGGGTCAGCGCGTTGGACCAGCTGACCCTCGCCGAGTTCATCGACTCCGGCGGCTACGACCGGCACCTGCGCCGGATGCGGCGCCGCTACCGGGACCGCCGGGACCAGCTGGTGGCCGCACTGGCCGCGCACGCCCCGCACATCGAGGTGTCCGGCATCGCGGCCGGCCTGCACGCCGTCCTGCGGCTGGCCCCCGGCACCGAGCGGTCCGTCCTCAAGGCCGCCGCCTACCGGGGCCTGGCCGTCGAGGGGCTCGCCGACTACCGCCACCCGGGGGCCGGCCTGGAGGCGGTGCCCGCCGTCGACGGCCTGGTGGTGGGCTACGCCACGCCGCCCGACCACGCCTACGCGGCGGCGCTCCAGGCACTGTGCGACATCCTGCCGCCACCGCCCTGACCGGTCCGGAAGCGGGGGTGCCGGGGCCGGGGGCAGGCCCTGGCGGGGTGGCCGGCGAAGGATAGGCCACCGGGGGATCCGCCGGGCCGGAACGCGTTCGGTCGGTCCGGGGCGTCCGCCCGCCGCTCGTGCGTCGGTACGGCTTCGGGCCGAGGGAGGTGGCCTCGGCGGCGTCGCCCCCTACGCTCCATGGACATGCGCAGAACACATCTGAGCCGTGCCGCGCTCGCCGTGGGCCCGGCCGTCGCCGCCGGTCTGCTGTTGTCCGCGGCACCCGCCCAGGCGGACAGTCCGCTGCCGCTCACGGCCGTCTCCGACCGCCAGACGACCGCCCGGGGAGGTGAGTTCACGCTGACCCTGACGCTCACCAACCCGTACGACACCCCGATCCAGTTCGTCTACCAGAGCGTCCAGCAGACCTACGACACCAGTCTGCAGAAGGGGCTCAGGTTCACCGCCACGGCCTGCGGCTCCCAGACCAACGGCTGCAGCGACAACGTGCACGGCGGCATCGCCCGCTACGACGTCCCGCTCGCGCCCGGCGCCAGCAGCACCTTCACGGTCACCTACGCCGTGGCCCCCGACTCGGTGTGCGGAGACGGCGTCCGGATCGACTTCTACTCGTACCTCTACTACGAGTACCAGGGCGGCCTGGCCAACAACTCCGGCATCCTCGGCATCCCCGGCACCCAGGTCACCTGCTGATCCGACCCCTCCTCTCCCCTCCTCTCCCTGGCGCGGGCCGTGCGGCCGCACCCCCTTGCACCCGTCAGGTGCCGGCCACCCCCGTACCGGCACCTGACGGGCCTTTCGCGTTCTCCGGCAGCTTCTCCGGCAGCTTCTCCGGCCGCAGAGTCGGAGCGGGCCGGGACGGTGTGCCGGGTTGACGGCCGGGGACGGCGCGGCGGAGGTGGGAGCGAGGCCAGGGGGAGCCGGGGGCCGGGCGCGAACGGGTGTTCCGGTGACGGCTGGGGCGCGGGGGCGGATCGCGCGAGATTCACCCTATCGGGGGGTAGTCGGCCGCCGTACGGGCTCGGTCGGGTTCTGGTGATCTAGGGTTCCGGATGGGCCGCCGGGCGATGGCGGCCCCGCTCCCGAAACTCGCCAACTTCCCCACCAGTCAGCGGATCTGATGATCCGTTGCGGACGCGTGCGCCCAGGTCGGCGCGGTACGGCCCTGGTCGCGTGGTCCGACCCACACGAATGGAGACCCCTGCCGATGCCCGTGGACACGAGCCCGGAGACACAGCAGGACCGGCAGCAGAGCCTTGCGACGGCAGCTGCCCGCAACCTTGCCACCACCACCAAGTCCGCCCCGCAGATGCAGGAGATCACCTCCCGCTGGCTGCTCAAGGTGCTCCCGTGGGTCGAGGCCCACGGTGGCGCGTACCGGGTGAACCGACGGCTCACCTACACCGTCGGCAACGGCGTGGTGGAGTTCATCAAGACCGGCTCCCAGGTCCGCGTGATCCCGCAGGAGCTGGGCGAACTCGCCCTGCTGCGCGGCTACGAGGACGAGGAGGTGCTCACCGCCCTCGCCGACCGCTGCCAGCAGCGCGACTTCGGCCCCGGTGAAGTGCTCACCACCGTGGGCGAGGCCGCCGACCGGATCTTCCTGATCGCCCATGGCAAGATCAACAAGATCGGCACCGGCAAGTACGGCGACGAGACCGTGGTGGGCGTGGCCGGTGACGGCGACCGCTTCGGCGACGACTCGTTGCTGAACCCGGACGCCGTCTGGGACTACACCGCGAAGACCGCCACCTCCGGCGTCGCCCTCACCCTGAGCCGGGAGGACTTCGCTCGCATCCGGGACAACGCGCCCTCCCTCCAGGAGCACCTGGAGTCGTTCCTGTCCCTGCCGCTGCAGGCCCAGAACGAGCGCGGCGAGGCCGAGATCGCGATGTCGGCCGGCCACCACGGCGAGTACGAACTCCCCGGCGCCTTCGTGGACTACGAGCTCAAGCCGCGCGAGTACGAGCTGAGCGTCGCGCAGACCATCCTCAAGGTCCACACCCGGGTCGCGGACCTGTACAACCAGCCGATGAACCAGATCGAGCACCAGCTCCGGCTGACCATCGAGGCCCTGCGCGAGCGCCAGGAGCACGAGATGATCAACAACCCGGAGTTCGGCCTGCTCAACAACGCCGACTTCGACCAGCGCATCCAGACCCACTCCGGCCCGCCCACCCCGGACGACCTGGACGAGCTGCTCAACCGCCGCCGCGACCCCGACTACCTGCTGGCCCACCCCAAGGCCATCGCCGCGATCGGTCGGGAGTTCAACGCCCGGGGCATCTACCCGCACCACGTCGACCTCGGCGGGCAGCAGGTGCCGGCCTGGCGCGGGGTGCCGATCCTGCCGTGCAGCAAGATCCCGATCACCAAGGAGAACACCAGCTCGATCCTGGTGATCCGTACCGGTGAGGACAACCAGGGCGTCATCGGCCTGCACCAGACCGGCCTGCCGGACGAGTACCAGCCCTCGCTGTCGGTCCGCTTCATGGGGATCGACGAGAAGGCGATCATCTCGTACCTGGTCAGCGCCTACTACTCCTGCGCGATCCTGGTGCCGGACGCGGTCGGTGTGCTGGAGAACGTCGAGATCGCGCACCGCCGCCACTGAGCACCCGGAACCCGGAACAGCGAGCGCGGGCCGTAACCGGTCGGCGCGAAGATCGTTTCACCTGATGGCGGACGGCCCGCTCCGTAGGCGGGCCGTCCGCCTGATCGCGTCTGAATGCACTTGGTCGTGCCCGATCGGTTCTGACCGGTCCAGCCCGTTGCCGCCCGTTGCCGCCCGTTCCCGTCGGCTGATCAGACCGAGTCCTTCCGTCCTCCCCAGACGACCCGAGAGGTGTGTGGAGCCCATGGCGCAGCGCCGACAGTTCCGACGGATACCGCGGCACGGCGGCGGGGCCGCGGGCCCCGGGCGACGGATGCGGCTGATCGGTGCGGCGGTCGGCGCGGTGGCGGTGTGCGCGCTGGTCGGCGGGGCCAGCGCCTCGGGGGCCGAACATTCCGCCGGGCACCCGGACGGTCCGGCCGTTGACACCCGGGTGTGCACCGAAACGGACCTGTCGACGTCGGTCGGTCCGGGCGGCAGCGTGGACGTCGGGGTGGACGTGGACGTCCAGGTCGATGTCAGCGTCGCCCCGGACGTCGGCCGGCACCACGGGCCGCGCCCGCCGCACGACCACGATCACGGCGGGGGCGGCGATCACGGCGGGGGCGGCGACCACGACGGGGGCCGGTGGCACCACCGTCACCACCATCCGCACCCGTGCCCGAGCCCCACCCCGACGCCTACGCCGACTCCCACCCCCAGTCCGACGCACACGCCGACACCGACGCCTACGCACGCCCCCAGCCCGACACCGACGCCGACCCGCGCGCCGACACCGACGCCGTCCCCGACCGTGGCGCCCCCCGCCCCGACCCCGGTGCCCACCCCGCCGCCGTCGCCCCTGGCGGTGCTCGCCGTGCCTGCGGCCCCGGCCCCCGCCGCACCCGCCCCGCAGGCGCCGCCGCCCGCCGTGGTGCCCAGCCCCGTGCTGCCGAGTCCGGACCGACCCGGTCCGCTGTGGCCGACCCCGTCGGCGCACCCGGCGTTCAAGGTGTGGCCCTCCAGGCCGGTGCCCGTCGCGCAGCACCACCACGGTGCCTCGACGACCACCACGATGCTGCTGATCACCGTCCCCGCGGTCCTGGCGGCGGCGGCGCTGCGCCCGGGTGGCCGTGGCCGGGGCGGCGGTCGCTCCGGGTCCTGACGGCCCCGGCGTCCCTCATGATCCCGGAGCCCGACGGCTTCCGGTCCGCCCGGAAGAGCTCCGGGCCCCGCCGGGCGGTTTCCCGGGCTCGGCCGGCCGGTCGGGCCCCGGACTTTCCCGTTCACGTCACAAGCCAAGCCAGAGAAGGGAGTTCCCATGTCCGAGTGGGTGGCGCTGATCATCGCCTTGGCAGCGGCCTGTGCCGTTGTCTTGGCGGTGGTGGTGCTGAGGCGCCGTCAGCAGGGTGTCATCGAGAACGCCGACGAGACGCCCGACGTCATCGAGTACATCACGATGATGATCGGCGTGGTCTACGCGATCGTCCTCGGTCTCGCCATCGCGGGAGTCTGGGAGGCGCGCGGCGCCGCCCAGGACGACGTGTTCCGCGAGGCGCAGTCGCTGCGGGAGGTGAGCGACCGGGCCGTGGTCTACCCGGTCGAGTTCCGTGACCAGGTCCGGGCCGATGTCGACGCCTACGTCACGTACGTGGTGACCGTCGAGTGGGACTACATGGGCAAGAACGGCGAGATCACCGACAAGGGCACCCAGTTGCTGGACAAGCTCCAGAGCGAGGTGGTCAGTCGGCCGCCGGCCTCCGACCTGGAGTCCCAGGCCTACCAGCCGATGACGGACCGGATCAGCCAGGCCTTGGACGCCCGCAACCAGCGCGGCCAGAACGCCGGGCCGACCATGCCGGGCGTGGTCTGGTTCGGGCTGATCGGCGGGGCGGTGGTGACCGTCGGGATGCTGTTCGCGCTCCAGATCAGGCGCACACCGAGGGAGTTGATCCTGGCGGCGTGCTTCAGCGTGCTGATCGCCTTCCTGCTGTTCATGATCTGGGACTTCGACGATCCGTTCGCCCGGAGCGTCTCGGTCACCACCCAGCCGTTCACGGACCTGTTCCCCTCGCTCAACCTCACGAGCTGAGCGGCCCGGGAGCGTGCGCCGGTGGTCCCTGGCGGGGCCGCCGGCGCACACATCTGAGGTGACGTCAGCGCAGGCTGTCGTCCATCGAGTTGAGCATGGTGCCGGAGGCGTCGTCGTTCTCCAGGGAGAAGGCGAACAGGCCGCCCAGGCCCTTGGCCTTGGCGTAGGCCCCGCGCGCCTGGACGGCCTGGGGGGTGTCGCCGGTCCAGAAGTCGGTGCCGTCGTAGACCCAGCTGCTCTCCGTCACCGGATCCCAATGGGTCTGCGCGGCAGTCGGGTCGAGCTCCTTCCAGGCAGCCAGTCCGGCCTCCTGGCTGAGCGGCTTGGCGGCCGTCGGCCCGGTCGCGCTCTGGTACAGGCCGTAGTCGGAGCCGGCCGGGACGCCCGTCCAGCCGCGCCAGTAGAACGGGATGCCGAGCACGATCTTGTTCGCCGGGAAGCCGCCGGGGATGCCGTACTCGGCCAGGCCGGTGGTGTACGCGGCGAGCGTGGTGTCCACGTTGTACTTGCGGGTGCCGGGGGTGATCGGCGTGGTCGGGTCGGCCGGGCTGTCGTGCAGCGGGTCCTGGTGGTTGGTCGGGCCCTTGGCGTCCCAGGAGCCGTGCATGTCGTAGGACATCACGTCGGCGTAGTCCAGGTAGGCGCCGATCTTGTCGGTCTCCAGCTGGGCGATCTTGTCCTGGCCGCTGGGGAGCGCGGCGCTCAGCAGGTACCGCTTGCCCTGGGCGGCGCCGAGGGCGTCCAGCTGGGTGCGGAACTCCTTGAGCAGCAGGGTGTAGTTCTGCTTGTCGGCGGGGGAGTAGTGGTTGCCGGTGTGGCCGCCGGCCGAGCCCGGGTACTCCCAGTCGATGTCGACGCCGTCGAAGATGCCGGCCGCCGAGGCCTGCCCGCCGGAGGCGTCACCGGCGACGCCGGTCGGGAGGTTCCCCTTGAGGAACATGTCGAGGCAGGAGGAGACGAAGGTCTTCCGGGAGGCGTCGGTGGCGGCCGCGTCGGAGAAGTACTTGGAGTACGTCCAGCCGCCGATCGAGATGGTGAAGCGCAGGTTCGGGTGCTTGGCCTTGAGCTGGCGCAGCTGGTTGAAGTTGCCCTTGAGCGGCTGCTCCCAGGTGTCGCTGCCGCCGTCCACGCTGGTGCCGGAGTTGTAGTCGGACTGGTAGTCGGCGTAGGCGTCGCCCGCGCCGTCACCGGCGTTGGGGTCGGAGTCGTTGGCCGAGTCGGAGGCCTTCACCGCCTGGAAACAGGTGAACTTGCTGGGGTCGATGTTGGCGAAGGCGTAGTGGATGACGTCCAGCTTGTTCGCGGCGCCGCTGGTGTCGACGTTCTTCGGGTAGTACGCGTTCTCGTAGATGCCCCACTGGTCGAAGTAGGCCGAGCGGACGGGCGGTTGGGCGGGCGCGGCGGCGGTCGTGGTGCTCACCGGGGCGGACTGGGCGGAGGCGTGGCCGCCCGAGTAGCCCTGGACGCTGAAGGTGTAGCCCCGGCCGGGCAGCAGGGAGCTGACGGCCACCGAGGTGCCCATCGAGGTGGCGACCAACTGGCCGTTGGACCAGACCTTGTAGGAGACCGGGCCGTCGCCGGTGCTCAGGGTCGAGGGCTGCCAGGTGAGCACGACGGCGCCGGAGGTGACCTTGCTGATCGTGACGCCGGTCGGGGTGGTGACCTTGCCGTCCCCGGCCGGGCCGCTCGCGGTGGCGGTCGCGGTGGGGGAGCCGGTGGGACTTCCGGTCGGGCTGCCGGTGGCGGTCGGGCTGCCGCTGGGCGAGCCGGTGGGGGAGCCGGTGGGGGAGCCGGTGGCCGTCGGGCTGGCGGAGGCCGTGGGGCTGGCGCTCGCGGTCGGGCTGGTCGAGGAGCTCGGCCCGCCCGGGCCGGCCAGGGTGAGGTCGTCCGCGTAGTAGCCGCCGGTGCCGTACCAGCCGTGGGTGAAGACGGTGACGGAGGTGGTGGTGGCGCCGGTGGTGAAGGTGCTGCTCAGTTGGTTCCAGCCGGTGCCGCCGGGCGTCCAGCTGGAGGCGTTGACGCCGGCCCCGGTGGCGCCGAGGTAGACGTAGCTGCCCTGCACCCAGCCGGCCAGGGTGTACGAGGTGTTGGGCTGGACGGCGACGGTCTGCTGGCACTGCGCGGTGTCGGAGCCGGAGGCGGCCCCGCTGAGCGCGTGACTCCCGCCGTGCACCGGGGTGGTGACGACCGAGCCGTTGGAGCAGCTCCAGCCGGCCAGGGTGCCGGTCTCGAAGTCTCCGTTGGCCAGCAGGTTGACCGGGGTGGCGGCGGCGGAGCCGAAGGTGAGGGCGAGGGCGGCGCCGCTGGTGGTGAGCGTGGCGGCCAGGGCCAGGGCGGTGGCCCGTCTGCGCCGGGCGGCCCGGCGGGCGGTACGCCCCCGGGCGGGCGGCTCGGGCCGTGCGGGCAGGACGCGGTCGTACATGGGCGGTGTCCTCCGGATGTGTGGGGGTTCCGGCGGTGCGTGGCCCGGACGGGCCGTGGGGAGCCGACCCGGGCGCGGTGGGGGCGCACGGGCGGGTGGCGCGGGCTGGGCGGGTGCTCAAGGCGTGCGGTGCGTGGCCATGGCGGATCCCGTGGTCCGGACGCGTCACGACAGAACAGATTGGACTGGACCAATATTCGCCGTCAAGGGTGTCCACCCGCTGGACGGCCCCGGGTCGGGAAGGGCGGTGCAACGGTAGGTTGACCGGGACGGAGCAGACCCGCAGAACGGAGGAGCGCATGGACAGTCAGGGCTGGGACGACCGCTACGCCGCGAGTGAACTGGTGTGGGGTACCGCGCCCAACCGGTGGGTGGTCCGCGAACTGAGCGGCCACGCCCCCGGCCACGCCCTCGACCTGGCCACCGGGGAGGGCCGCAACGCGATCTGGCTGGCCGCCCAGGGCTGGGAGGTCACCGGCCTGGACTTCTCCGCCGTCGCCCTCGAACGCGCCGAACGGCTCACCTCCGAACTCCCCGACGAGGTCGCCGACCGCCTCACCTGGCGGCACGGCGACGCCCTCGGCTACGAAGCTCCCGGGGCCGGCTACGACCTCGTCCTGGTCGCCTACCTCCAACTGCCCGCCGACGACCGCCGGGCCGCGCTGCACCGTGCCGCCGAGGCGCTCGCCCCCGGCGGCACCCTGCTGGTGATCGGGCACGACCTGAGCAACCTCACCGAGGGCGTCGGCGGCCCGCAGGACCCGGCGGTGCTGTTCACCCCCGAGGACGTCCTCGCCGACCTCGCCGGGCACGGCCTGCGCACCGTACGGGCCGAGCGCGTCCACCGCGAGGTCGGCGCCGATCCCGGACACCGGGGCGCCGGCCCGGGCACCGCGATCGATGCGCTGGTGCGGCTCCAGCGGGGTGCCGAATGACCGCGAGCCCCACCCGGCGCCTGCTGCTCACCGGCCTCGTGGCCGCCGCCCCGCTGGCGCTGGCGGGCTGCTCCGCCGGGAAGAAGGACAAGGCCGGCAAGACCGGCCCGGTGGCGAAGGCCAGTGACCCGGGCGGCGCCGCCTTCGTGATGATCATCCGGCACGGCGAGAAGCCCGACGGCAGCCGGCCCGGCCTGGACGAGAACGGCAAGCAGGACGGCAAGTCCCTCACCCAGCGCGGCTGGGACCGCGCCAAGGCCCTGCCCACCCTGTTCGCCCCGCCCGCGACCGGGCTGCGCACCCCGGCCCGGATCTACGCCGCGACTGACCAGGGCCCGATGGCCGGCGCCCACCGGATGCGGCAGACCGTCACGCCGCTCGGCGCCAAGCTCGGGCTGAGCGTGGACACCACCTACGCCGAGTCCCAGGAGTCCGAACTGGCCGGCGCCGCCCTCACCGGGGCCCAGCCGGTGCTGATCTGCTGGGAGCACTCCAGGATCCCGCGGATCGTCGAGGCGCTCGGCGCCGCCGACAGCGGGGCGCCCGCCGCCTGGCCGGACCGGTTCGACCTGGTCTGGGTCTTCTCCCGCCCGGCCGGCGGGCCCTGGACCTTCCAGGAGGTGCGCCAGCACCTGCTGGACGGCGACGCCTGACCGGGCAGGATTCAGCCGGCTTGAGGGTGGCGAGGCAACTCTGCACGTCGGCGGGCTCGTTGAAGGTGCCGTCGGCGATCCGGGCGTAGCGCGCCCGGTCGGGCCAGGCCGTCGGAGCGGCTCCGCGGCGACCCTGGACGGTGCGCCGCCCACTCGTTCGGCCCCCGGCCACGGCTACGGCGGACGTCCGACCGGCGAATCCCTCAGTATGCGGAGCACCGCCGGAAGTGAGGCTCGGGGGACTGCTGGGTAAGGGTCTCCCGAGCCGCCGTCCGATGATCATAGATTTCTTCGCGTGCGATAGGTTCGCGGCACGGACGGCGGTAGGAACGAGGAGAACACGATGACCGTTTCGCTGGCCAAGGGGCAGAAGATCAGCCTGGAGAAGCCGGGCGGTGGGCAGTTGACCGTGGTCCGGATGGGCCTGGGCTGGCGGGCCGTGCAGCGCAAGGGCTTCCTGGCCAAGCTGCTGTCCGCCGGGCAGGAGATCGACCTGGACGCCTCGGCGGTGCTGTTCGCCGGCGGCAAGGCGGTGGACGTGGTCTTCTTCCAGCACCTCACCAGCAACGACGGCTCGGTGCGGCACAGCGGGGACAACCTGGTCGGCGGCGCGGGCGACGCGACCGACGACGAGTCGATCACCGTCGACCTGACCAAGGTGGCCGCCGAGGTCGACCAGATCCTGTTCACGGTCAACTCCTTCACCGGACAGACCTTCCAGGAGGTCGAGGCCGCCTTCTGCCGGCTGGTGGACGAGACCACCGGCACCGAGCTGGCCCGCTACACCCTGACCGGCGGCGGAGCGTACACCGCCCAGATCATGGCCAAGGTGCAGCGCACGCCGGGCGGTTGGCAGATGGCCGCGATCGGCCAGCCGGCCGGCGGGCGCACCTTCCAGGACTTGATGCCGGAGCTGGTCAAGCACCTCTGACCGGTTCTCGGTTCGGCCCTCCTCGCCCCGGGCCGCCCCCGGTTCCGGCGCTGTGGACGCTACTCGACGTCCCGGCGCCGGAACCCGGCCAGCGCCAGCGCGATCAGCGCGGCCGCGACCAGGGCGAGCAAGGCCAGCGGCGTCCAGTCCATCGGCGCCGCCGGGAGCCGGGGCACCCGGCCGAACGGGGAGAGCCGGTCCAGGCCCGCCGGGAGCTTCAGCAGCGGGCCCAGGTAGCCGATCACGAACGCGTAGCCGGGCACGGCCCAGGCCAGCGGCAGTGCCCGGGGCAGCCAGCCGTAGACCGCGGCGGCGAAGCCCACCGTCACCCAGAGGGCGGGGGCGAAGGCCAGCGCCGCGCCGGTCAGCCGCAGGAACACGACCCCGTCGCCGGTGGACAGCGCCCCGGCCAGACCGAAGCCCACGCCCGCCGCCAGCATCACGGCGGTCGAGCCCAGCAGCGCTGCCGCCAGGTGCGCGCCCAGCCAGCGGGACCGCGACACCCCGGTGGCCAGCACCGGCACCGCCCGCCCGGCGCTCTCCTCGCCGCGTGGGCGCAGCGTCGCCAGCACCGCGTAGACGCCGCCGACCACCGCGACCACCAGCATGGTCAGCGCTGCGAAGGAGTCGGCGAGGGTGTGACCGCCGAGCCGGGCCAGCGCCTCCTTGATCTGGTCGACGTCCTTGAGCATCGAGTCGGCCTCGCCGAGCAGCGAGCCGTACATCGCACCGAGCAGCAGCAGGGCGACCGCGAAGCCGCCGATCAGACCGCGGTGCAGCCGCAGCGCCAGACCGAGCGGGGTGCCCAGGGCGGGGCTGCCGTTGGCCGGGCCGGGACGGGTGGCGCGCAGCCCGGCGCCGAAGTCCCGGCGGGTGCTCAGCGCGAACCCGGCCGTGGCGGTGCCGGCGGTCAGGGCCAGCGCGGGCAGCAGCGGCCACCAGCGGTCGTCGACGAAGGGGTAGCCGCGCTGCAGCCAGCCGATCGGGGAGGCCCAGGAGAGCGCCGACCCGCCGGCGTCCCCGGCGGCGCGCAGTGCGTAGCCGGCGCCGAGCACGGCGAGGGCCAGCCCGGAGGCCGTCCGGGTGTGCGCGGTGATCTGCACGGCGACGGCGGCCACCGCGCCGAACAGCAGCCCGCCGACGGAGGTGGCGGCGCCGAACAGCAGCGCGCCGGCGCCGGTCAGCCCGGGGACGCCGAGGCCGGGCAGGCCGGCGGCCAGCAGCAGGCCGAGGGCGAGGTCGGCGACGGCGGCGGTGGCCAGCGCGGCGGCCAGCTGGGCGTGCCGGCCGACGGCGGCCGAGCGGACCAGTTCGGCGCGGCCGCTCTCCTCCTCGCCCCGGGTGTGCCGGGTGACGGTCAGCACGCTCAGCAGGCCGGCCAGGACGACCAGCAGGCCGAGCAGCCGGTGGCCGAGCATCGCGCCCCAGGTGTAGTCGGCCAGGTAGTGCGCCGGACCGGTCATGGCGAGCACGGCAGGACTGCCCGAGCCGTGGGCGATCGCGGCGCGGTCGGCGGCGGTCGGGTAGACGGTGTGGACGCTGTCGGCGGTGGCCAGGGTGAGCAGGGCGAGGCCGAGCACCCAGGTGGACAGCCGGATCCGGTCGCGGCGCAGGGCGAAGCGCAGCAGGGTGACGGTGCCGGTGAGGGCGCCGGGCCCGCCGGTGAGGGCGCCGGGCCCGCCGGTGCGGGCCGGGCCGGTGCGCCGGGTGGCGGGTGCGGCGGCGGTCATCGGACGGCCTCCGGGTCAAGTGTGTGCCCGTTGGCGGCCAGCTCGTCGCCGTAGTGGCGCAGCATCAGCTCCTCCAGCGTGGGCGGGTGGCTGACCAGGGTGCGCAGCCCGGCCTCGCTCAGCTTCCGTACCGCGGCGTCGAGTTGGTCGCCGTCGACGGCGAAGTGGACCCGCCGGCCGTCGGTGCGCAGGGTGTGCACGCCCGTCAGCGTGTCCAGCCCGGTGACCGGGCGGTCGGTCTCCGCCTCGACGGTGGTGCGGGTGAGGTGGCGCAGTTCGGCCAGGGTGCCGCTCTGCACCACCCGGCCCTGCCGGATGATGCTGACCCGGTCGCCCAGCTTCTCGACCTCGTCCAGGATGTGGCTGGAGAGCAGGACGGTGCGGCCCTGTGTCTTGGCCTGCCGGACGACGTCCTGGAAGACCACCTCCATCAGCGGGTCCAGGCCGGAGGTCGGCTCGTCCAGCAGCAGGAGCTCGGCGTCGGAGGCGAGGGCGGCGACGATGGCGACCTTCTGCCGGTTGCCCTTGGAGTAGCTGCGGCCCTTCTTGGTCGGGTCGAGGTCGAAGCGCTCGACCAGTTCGTCCCGGCGGCGCCGGTCGAGCCGGCCGCGCAGCCGGGAGAGCAGGTCGATGGCCTCGCCGCCGGTGAGGTTGGGCCACAGTTCGACGTCGCCGGGGACGTAGGCGAGGCGGCGGTGCAGCTCGACGGCGTCCTTCCACGGGTCCTTGCCGAGCAGCCGGGCGCTGCCGCCGTCCGCGCGCAGCAGACCGAGCAGGACACGGAGGGTGGTGGACTTCCCGGCTCCGTTGGGGCCGAGGAAGCCGTGGACCTCGCCGGTCTCGACGGTGAGGTCCAGGCCGTCCAGCGCGGTGGTCCGGCCGAAGGTCTTGCGCAAGCCGGACAGGATGATGGCCTTGGTCATGCTTCTGAAGGTATCGTAGTTTCAGAAAAACGTGAAGATTGGGAAGCGTTAAAGTTCGATCAGGGGATGGATGATCCCCGGAGAGGGGCGAGGGGTGGAGCAGACGCCGGAGAGGGCGCCGGAGCAGACGGAGAAGGCGCCGTGGCACGGGCGTGAGCGGGCCGTGTCGGACTTCGTCGAGCGGTTCGCGGCCGAGTTGGTGGTCGCGGGCATGGGTCGGATGCCGTCCCGGATCTTCTCCTGCCTGATGGCCGAGGAGAGCGGTGTGCTGACCTCCGCCGAGCTCTCCGAACGGCTGCAGATCAGCCCGGCCGCGGTCTCCGGCGGGATGCGCTACCTGATCCAGGTCGGCCTGGTCGCCAAGGAGCGTGAGCCCGGCTCGCGGCGCGACCGCTACCGGGTGCTCAACGACGTCTGGTTCGAGTCGCTGACCCGGCGCGACGAACTGCTGCTGCGCTGGGTCCGGGTGCTCAAGGACGGCGAACTGGCCGTCGGTGTGGGCACGGTGGCGGCGGAGCGGCTGGCGGAGAGCGCGGCCTTCTTCGAGTTCATGATCGACGAGCTGCACGGGATGCTCGGCCGCTGGCGCGAGCACCGGGCGGCGATGAGGGCGGGGGAGTAGGCCCCCGCCGGGGCTCTCCGCCGGGGCTCTCGGCCGGGGCCCGCTCCCGGTGAACGCGCCGACGGCGGCAGAGCCGGTCCCTTCGGGCCGGTCTGCCGCCGTCGGCGGTGCTGTTCGCGGAGCTGTCCGTGGCTAGTTCTGCAGGGTCACTTCTTCACGGTCGCCGAGGGTGAGGGCGACAGTGCGGCGCTGGGCGTGCCGGTCGGCGCGGTGGTGCCGGAGGTGGCAGCGGCGCTCGGGCTGCCGCTCGGGCTGCCGCTCGGCGTGGGCGTCGGGCAGCCGGTCGGGGTGCCGCTGGGCGTGGCCGTCGCGGACGGGCTGCCGGACGGCGTGGCCGTCGGGGAGGGCGAGCCGGTGGGCGTCGCGGTGCCGGTGGGCGTCGCCGTCGGGCTCGGGCAGGACGTCGGCGTGCCCGTGGGGGTGCCGGACGGCGTGCCGGTCGGGGTCGCCGTCGCGGACGGGCTGCCGGACGGCGAGCCGGTCGGGGTGGTGGTGGGCGTGGTGGTCGGGGTGGCCGTCGGGCTCGCGGAGGGCGAGGGCGAACCGCTGGGGGTCGGCGTGGTGGTCGGCTCCGCGGACGGCGTCGGGCTCGGCGTGCCCGTCGGGGTCGCCGTCGGGGACGGGCTGCCGGACGGTGTACCGGTCGGGGTGTCGCCCGAGGTTCCCGTGCCGCCGGACGGCCGGAGGAACGGCGAGGGCGAGGAGCCGGGCAGGGTCGGGGCGCCGGGGCGGTCCGCGACGGTGGTGACCGTGCCGCTGCCGAAGTGGGCCATCCAGTTGCGGACGGTGCGCAGGTACTCGGTGGAGTCGTTGTAGCTGAGGACCGCCCGGTCCAGTTGGGCCGGGTCGGAGAGGTCCCGGCCGCCCGCGCACAGGTAGCGGCCCGCCGTCTCGGCGGCGTCGAAGATGTTGTTCGGGTCGGCGTTGCCCTTGCCGGTGGCGTCCACCCCCCAGGAGGCCCAGGTGGACGGGATGAACTGCATCGGGCCGACCGCGCGGTCCCAGCGGGAGTCGCCGTCGTAGCGGCCGCCGTCGGTGTCGGGTATCGCGGCGAAGCCGTTGCCGTCCAGCGCCGGGCCGAGGATCGGGGTGAGCGTCTTTCCGGCGGCGTCCACCTGGCCGCCGTTGGCTTGGCCGGACTCGACCTGGCCGATCGCGGCGAGCAGCTGCCAGGGCAGGTGGCAGCCCGGCGAGCGCTGGGCCAGCGAGGTCTCGGCCTGGCGGTAGGCGGCGAAGACGGTGGCGGGCAGCGAGGCGCCGGTGGCGCTGAAGGGGCCGGCCGAGGGCAGGCCGGGCTGGGTGCCGGGCGGCTGCGGGAGCTGGACGGCGCTGCCGCCGTCGGCCGCGGTGCCGGGGACGCCGACGGCGGGGCCGCCGAACGGGGCGGAGGGGCTGCCCTGGGTCTGGCCGGCGCCGTCCTGGGCCGGTCCGGCGTCGGCGGCGGCGACTTGGGCGAGTCCGAGGCCCGAGACCTGAGAGCCGGTCAGCGCGGCCAGCGCGGCGAGTGCCGCCGCCGTCCCCGTGACCCGCTTGCCGAGCCGCACCTTCCGCCCGTCGTTGGCACTGCCGAACCTCGCCGCCATCTGATGCCCCTCCCCGTCGCCGTCCGGACCCTCCCGGAACGGTTGAGCCGTCGTCATCGTGCCCGCCCGTCGATCGGCGGCACCTGCCACCAGTGACGATTAGTATCACGACGATCTGACAGGGACAGGATGGACGGGAGGCGTCCCGGGGCCCATCGAGGCGTCGACGCCGCACCTCAGCCGGGGTGCGGCCGGCCCGGAGCCCCGCCTCGGAGTCGTCGTCGGTGCCATCTCCGTTACGACGGAACGGAGTTGGGCGATGGATCAACTCCGGGCAGCCGGGCGCTCCGGCGGTCGGACGGGCGGTTCGAAGCGCGGGGGTGGTGCGTGGGCGTGCTTTCGGGCTCCCCGGCGGCGCCCGCGGCACTCCCCTCTGACCTGCCGGGATGTCCACCGGAGAGTCGGGCTTGCACTAGCAGGGCGGGCGGCCCGGCGCCAGGGGGCGTCCCCAACTCGGCCCTGGACGGATGACGTTCAGGTGAAAGTGGGCATGCCAGGAATCCCGGTCCGGCATGCTGTGCCGCGTGACCATGCGGATGGAGGCCGAAACCGTGAGCGCGAACCTGCCGGAGAGCGTCGCCGAGGGGGCGGTGGTCCTGCCGGCACCCCCCAGAGTGGTGGACGACCTGGCCCGTGACCTGACCCAGGCCGCCGCCGCCGTCCGGGCGGTGTCGCGCAGCGGCCGCACCACCGGCGGGGACGTCTCCGTCGCCGCCTACACCGCCGTGGTGTGCACCGGGCGTTCAGCCGCCCGCGCTCTGGAGGAGGCCGCGGCCTGGTGCCGGCAGGCCTCCGACGCCGAGGTGCACTCGCTCGCCTGGGCACGGGTGCCGGGGCACCGGCTCGACGTCTTCGAGTACCGCGTCACCATGGCCGTCAGCTTCCCCGACGACGAGACCGGCGAGTACCTCGGGGACACTCATCATTCATGCCGCTGACATCGTATGATCGCCTCCATGGGTGATCGGGGTACGAACGAGACGTCCGGCGCAGTAGCCGACGTCAGCGTCAACGAGGCTTCGGCAGAAGCCGTTTCGGCTCCGGAGGGTGAGGACGGCAGCGGCGGCCCGCGCGAGCTGTCGCGGGCCGCGGCCGTCGGTGCCACGGTGGTGTGCATCGTCAGCGGCTGCGCGGCGATGCTGGCCGTGCTCCACTGGCTGGGCTGGACCGTCCCGGGCATCGGCTGGATCGTCGCCAAGGCCGGGATCAAGCTGTCCGTGGGCGGCTTCGCGGTACTGGCCGTCGCCGCTGACTACCTGCGCGGCAAGTTCCGCCCCAAGAACGGCAGTTGACCGGTCCGGAGCTCAACCGGCCTGTGCGGCCGGGCAGGTGAGGTCGTGCTCGGGCGCCTGGTCGTCCAGCAGATAGCGCTCGACGGTGTCCGTGACGCAGGCGTCTGACCCCGGGTACTGGCCGTGGTTGCCGTTGCTGGTGACGGTCACCAGCTTCGAGCCGCGCAGCGCGCGGTGCGCCCCGAGCGCCGCCTCGTAGTACGTCGCCGGGTCGTGCAGCGAGTTGAGCATCAGCACCGGCGGCAGGTGGGCGCCGGTGACCTTCACCTTGGGGGCCGGGTCCGTCGGCCAGGCCGCGCAGACCGCGCTGAAGGCCAGCGTGCGGGCGCCGATCAGCGGGTAGCGGGCGGTGTTCTCCGCGCCGCGCTCGATCCAGGTGTCCATGGACTTGGTCCACGGGGTGTCGCCGCACGTCACCGAGAAGTACTCGGCGAGGAACTCCGGGCTGAGGTACTGGCCGAACAGCCGGCTGGCCGTCTGCTTGGCCGTCGGATCGGCGCCCGGCCAGTCGTCCAGGGCGGTCAGCGCGCTCGCCAGCAGGGGGAAGGCCTTCTCGCTGTAGATCGCGTTGATGGTGCCGTTGTCCAGTTGGTTCGGGCCGAGCGTCAACGAGCCGTCGGTGATGGGCCGGTCGTGCAGGTCGGCGCGCCGCTGCTCCCAGTGCGCCTTGACCTCCTCCGGGGTCGAGCCCCAGTGGTAGGTGGTGTCCCGGGCGGCCATCCAGGGCAGGAAGTCCTCCTCGAACCGGCGCTGGAAGCTCATCGGCTGGCCCAGCTCGTACTGCTCCCAGGTGCCCTCGAAGCCGATGTTGCTGTCCAGCACCATCCGCTCGACCCGGTGCGGGAAGAGCGTCCCGTAGTAGGCGCCGATCATGGTGGCGTAGGAGGCGCCGTAGTAGCTGATCTTCTTCTCGCCGAGCAGTGAGCGGAAGAGGTCCATGTCGTGGACGGTCTGCTCGGTGGTCAGGTACGGCAGGAGGTCGCCGCTGTGCTCCTGGCAGTCGGCCACCAGCTTGCGGGAGTCGGCGATGACCCGGTCGACGGCCGCGGGGGACTGGTCCCGGTAGTCCCCGGCCAGGAACTCCTGGAAGTCCTCCTGGCTCTGGCACTGGACCTTGGTGCTGCGGCCGACGCCGCGCTGGTCGAACCCGGCGATGTCGTACGCGGCGGCCACCGCGGGGGCGCCCTGGACGAGGTCCACCGGTCGCAGCAGGCCCTGCCCGCCCGGGCCGCCCGCGGTCTCCATCAGCGTGCCCTTGCGGTGCGCCTGGTCGGTGGCGCGGTGCCGGGAGACGGCGATGGAGAGGTCGGCCCCGGAGCCGGGATGGTGCCAGTCGCGAGGGACGGCCATGGTGGCGCAGTCGAGCGTCGGCTGCCCCGCGCAGGGCTGCCAGTCGAGCGTCTGGTGGGTGTAGCGGGCCGGCGCGCGCTCGGCGTCGCCCGGGTCACGGCCCGCGTCGGCGTTCGCCGTGGCGGGCAGGGCGAGGCCGGCGAGGACCGCGGTGGCGAGGACGGCGGCAGCGCGGCGAGTGCGGGATGCGGTGGTGTTCACGGGAACGATCCTGTCCGGCCCGCACCTGACGCGCGATGGGGCAGGACACCGTCTTCGTGGTGGTGCTGGATGCACCCCGCAGCCGGGGGTATCCAGCACCCCGGGCGCCTCGACGCGCTCAGTAGGCGGCGGTGAAGCGGGCCCGCCGGTGCACCGGCCGCTCGGCCTCGTCGAGCAGCACCACGGCGAGGTCCTCCATCGAGATCGCCGAGTTGCCCCCGGCGTCGACCAGCAGCTCGTCCCGGCCGAGCCGGAAGACGCCGGTGCGCACCCCGGGCTCCAGCAGGGCGGCCGGGCTCAGGTACGTCCAGTCGACGTCCCGGTCCGCGCGGTAGAGGTCCAGCTGCTCGCCGCAGGCCAGCGCGATCGGCCGGATCTCCGCGGGGAAGCCGGGCGACTCCACCAGGATCGTGCCGTCGGTGCCCGGGACGGTCAGGCTGCCCGCACCGCCGACGGCGAGCAGCCGCACGCCGGTGCCGACCAGGCCGGCCAGCAGACCCCGGGTGACGGCGGCCAGTTCGTGCTCGCGGCCGGGCGCCGGCCGGGTGGCGGTGATCACCAGGTCCTGCCCGGTGGCGATCCGGGCGACGTCCCCGGGGGCGCCGGCGTCACCGACGGCGAGGGTGACGGCCGGCGGCAGGTCGTGCGGCTTGGCCGGGTCCCGTACGACGGCGGTGACCTCGTGGCCGCGGGTGAGCGCCTCGGTCACGACCCGTCGGCCGACGTTGCCGGTGGCGCCGAACACGGTGATGCGCATGAAGGTTTCTCCTCGGATTCGTTGAACGGGACTGCGGTGGTGCGGGACTCCGGTGGTGCGGGACTGCGGGGCTGCGGGACTGCGGGACTGCGGGGCGGGCTCAGGCGTTCCCGCACACCGTGCTCGGCCGGACGTCCGGTGCCGGGTCGGCGGGCTCCGGCGCTGTCGCTGGCGCGGTCACGTTCGCCTTCGCGGTCACGTTCGCCTTCGCGGCGGCGGGGCCGAGCCGTCGGGTCTGGGCGACGATCAGCGAGCCGAGCACCACCACCGCGCCGACCGCCTGCAGCGGACTGAGGTCCTGGCCGAGCGCCAGCCAGCCGACCAGGGTGGCGACCACCGGGCTGAGCAGGGAGAGGAAGGACAGTGAGGTGGGCGGCAGCGCGCGCAGCCCGCGGAACCAGATGGCGTAGGTGAGCGCCGCGCCGATCAGGCAGAGGTAGGCGTAGCCGAGCACGTTGTCGGCCGTGTAGTGGGTGGGCGGGGCGCCCTCGCTCAGCAGGGTCACCGGCACCAGCAGCAGCCCGCCGGCGGTGAGTTGCCAACCGGTGGTGGCGAGCAGCGGCGCGGGGGAGACCCAGCGCTTGGAGAGCACGACGCCGAAGGCCATCACCACCGCGCCGCCGAGCGCGGCGGCCACCCCGATCGCGTCCAGCCGGGCGTCGGCGCGCAGCACCAGCAGGCTGACGCCCGCCACGCCGGCGATGCCGGAGAGCACGGTGCGCAGGGTGAGCCGGTCGCCGAGCAGCCCGGCCGAGAGTCCGGCGGTGATCAGGGGCTGGACGGCGCCCACGGTGGCCGCGATGCCGCCGGGGAGACGGTAGGCGGCGGTGAACAGCAGGGCCTGGAAGGCGCCGATGTTGAGCGCGCCGAGGACGAGTGCGCGCCACCACCAGACGCCCTTGGGCAGGGTGCGGGTGAGGGCGATCAGCAGCAGCCCGGCGGGCAGGCAGCGGATGACGGCGGCGAAGAGCGGACGCTGGGGCGGGAGCAGCTCGGTGGTGACGAGGTAGGTCGTCCCCCAGATGGCGGGGGCGAGGGCCGTCATCAGCACGACGGTGAGTCGATTGCTTAGCACTAAGCCAATGTATCTCAGCGCTAAGGCATTCTTTGGAGAATGCCGCCGGTGATGTGGCTCACAGTTACCTCATCGCTAAGGAATTCTGCTGCGTCGCCTACCCTGGACCCGTGGCAGATCACCTCGACCGCGTCGTCGCGCAATGGGGCGCCGAGCGCCCCGACCTGGACGTCTCCCCGATGGAGGTGTTCGGCCGACTCAAGCGCCTCTACCGCCTGGTGGACGCCGAACTCAACCGCACCTTCGCCGAGCACGGCCTGGACGCCCCCTCCTTCGACGTCCTGGCCACCCTCAAGCGCAGCGGCCCGCCCTACCGCCTCACCCCCACCGGCCTGATGCAGTCCGCCATGGTCACCTCCGGCGCGATCACCCAGCGCCTCGACCGCCTGGAGGCCCGCGGCCTGGTCACCCGCACCCGCAGCGACCAGGACCGCCGCAGCCGCGACGTCGAACTCACCCCCGAGGGCCACGCCCTGATCGACCGAGCCCTGCCCGACCACATCGCCAACGAGCACCGGATGCTGGCCGGCCTCGACGAGGCCCGGACGGCCGCTCTGATCGACGGCATGCGCGCCCTGCTCGCCGACCTCGGCGACGACACCTCCGGCTGACCGGCCCGGACAAACCGCTTGCCGAGCCCGGCCGTCCTCGCCTTGGATGGCGGCCATGGACGATCCGATCTGGCACGCGCTCCCCGTCGACGTCCGGCGTGCGGTGGACGAGCACCTGGCCGTCGGGCGCCACGTCCACGCGATCAAGGCGATCCGCGACGCGTCGCCGGAACCGGCGCCCGGCATCCAGGCCTGCGTCGACGTGATCGCGGACCGGATCGCGGAGCTAGGCCTGCTGTCGAGCGGCCCGACCCCGCCGGCCGGCCGTTCCGCCCCGGCGGTGGCCGACGCCTGACGGGCGCCCCGGGACGGTCCCGGTCCGCGGCCCCGCCGAGCAGCGGGCCGCGATCGTGAATCGTAGGCGCCGGCGCCGCACGGGTCAGGGGTTGACGGCCACCGCCTTGAAGAAGGTGTAGTGGAACGTCCCGCCCGGCTCGGCCGCGCGGCGCAGCTCGGCGATGCCGCGGTCGAAGGCCTCCGGGGTGGTCAGCCCGGCGGCCAGGGCCTCCGGGCGGACGGCCTCGACCATGGCGACGAAGGTCCGCCGGGTGAAGCCGTCCACCAGGGCCGGCCGGCCGTCGTCGGCGTAGACCGTGCGGGGACGGACGGTCACCTCCGCGAAGCCGGCCGCCGTCAGCAGCGGGTGGAGCCGGCGGCCGAGCAGGGCGTCGCCGCCCGCCCCGGCCTGGAGGCGGACCAGGTGGTCGATGGTGCGCCGGGCCGCCGGGGTCTCCGGGTGGAAGAAGGCCGAGCCGTGGTCGCCCTCGATCACGGTGATCGTGCCGCCCGGCCGCAGCAGCCGGCGCAGGGCGGCCAGTCCGGCGGCCGGGTCGGGCAGGTGCTCCAGCACGAAGCACAGGAAGACGTGGTCGAACGCGCCGTCCGCGAACGGCAGTCGGTGCAGGTCACCGTGGTGCCAGGTGACCTGGGCGGTCGGCGCCAGCGCGGCGATCCGGGCCCGGGCCTCGGCCAGCGACTCGGCCGAGACGTCGGCCGCCGTCAGCAGTACGCCCGGACTGGCGGCCAGCAGGTGCGCGGTCTGCGCACCCACCCCGCAGCCCGCCTCCAGCACCCGGCTGCCCGCCGGGTAGGCGGTGTCGGTGTGCAGCAACTCGGCGAGGGTGTCGGCCTGGTCGCCGAGGCGCTGGGCCTCGGTGTCCGAGTAGCCGTGGACGTAGGGGGCGGTGGGGAACGGGCCGGTTTCGGTGGTCATGGCTCCACCCTCGCGCCAGTATGGACCGGTGGACAGGTCCAAAGACACCGGGAACGACAGGTCCAAAACGGTGGGCCGGGATGCGGAGAGCGGACGGGACGAGGAGGCCGGGCGGGCTGGGCGAGTCGGGCGGGCCGGGGAAGTCGGCGCCGACTTCCTCCAACTCGACGCCGCCGAGGCCCCGCCCGGCGGGCTCACCGACTGGCTGACCGGCCGGCTGCGCGAGGCAGTCGCCGACGGACGGCTGCCGACGGGCAGCCGGTTGCCCGCCAGCCGGGTGCTCGCCGCCGAACTCGGCGTCTCCCGGGGGGTGGTGACCGACGCCTACCGGCGGCTCACCGAGTCGGGCCAGCTCGCCGGGCGCGGTCGGGGTGGCACGGTCGTCGTCGCCCTGATGCCGGCCGTGCCACCAGTGCCACCAGTGCCACCAGTGCCACCAGTGCCACCCGTGCCGCCGGTACCGTCGGCGCCGCAGGCCGTGCCCGGATCGGAGGAACGGTCGTCCGCACTGTTCCGGGGCGACCCCGACGCCGAGGTGTTCGACCACCTGCGCGCCACCCCCGCCCGGATCGACCTCACCCCCGGCCTGCCCGACCTCGCCGCCTTCCCGCGCGCCGCCTGGCTCCGGGCCGAACGGGCCGTCCTGGACGGCCTCGCCGCCCCCGACCTCGGCTACGGCGACGTCCGCGGCACCCCCGCGCTGCGGCAGGCCGTCGCCCACTGGCTGGCCCGCAACCGGGGCATCCGCGCCGATCCCGAGGAGGTGCTGGTCGTCGCCGGGACGGCCCAGGCGCTGGCGCTGCTCGGCCGGGCCCTCGGGCGGGAGGGCATCACCGAGGTCGCCGTCGAGGACCCGGGCTCGCTCGGCGCCCGCCAGCACCTCGCCCACTGGCTCGCCGCCACCCCGCCCGTCCCGGTCGACGCCGAGGGCATCCGGGTGGACGCGCTGCGCGCCACCGGCGCCCCCGCCGTGCTGCTCACCCCCGCCCATCAGTACCCGACCGGCGTCGTCCTCGGCGGCGAGCGGCGCCGCGAACTCCTGCGCTGGGCGGGCGAAGGCGGGCTGGTGCTCGAGGACGACTACGACGCCGAACACCGCTACGACCGCCCGCCCGTCCCCGCGCTGCGGGCCGAACTGCCCGACCGGGTCTGCTACGCGGGCAGCATCTCCAAGCTGCTCGCGCCCGCCCTGCGCACCGGATGGCTGCTGGTGCCCCCGCGGCTGCGCGGCGCCGTCCTCGACGCCAAGCGGTTCGCCGACCTCGGCAACCCGGTCCTGCCCCAGCTGGTGCTGGCCCGGCTGATGGAGTCCGGCGAACTCGACCGCCACCTACGGCTGTTGCGCGGTCGACACCGCCGCCGGCGGGACGCCATGATCGCCGCCATCCGCACCCAACTGCCCACCGCCACGGTTCACGGCGCGGCCGCCGGGTTGCACCTGATGCTCACCCTCCCGGATGAACTCGGCTTTAGCGACACCGAGTTGGCCACCGCCGCACTGGACCGCGGGGTGAAGGTCCAGCCGCTGTCCTGGCACGCCCGGCTGCCGTACCCACCCGGGCTGGTGCTCGGCTACGCCGCGGGCTCGCCCGGCTTGATCGCCGAAGGGGTCGCCGTTCTGGGGGAGTTGGTGCGGCGGGCCGGTGTCGGTCGCCGCGTTCGGCGTGGCGCCGGTCCGGTCGGGGGGCGGTGACGCCGAGGCCCGGCACTCCCGGCGCGCGGCGGGTCCGACCTCCGGCCGCCTCCACGGGTCAGTGCTCCGGCCGCCTCCACGGGTCAGTGCTCCGACCGCCACCGCGGTTCAGTGCTCCGACCGCCACCGCGGGTCGGCCTCGGCCCGGTCGAGTTCGGCCTCGTACCGGGCCGCCTCGAAGGCGTACTCCAGCGGGCGGGTCGCTCCGACGGGCAGCTCCCAGTCCGTCCAGAGCACCACCTCGCCGATCCGCTGGACGACCGCGGAGAGGTAGCCGCAGCAGCCGCCGTCGCACGCGGGCTCGCCCAGATTCACCCGGCGCGGCTCGTCCGTCGCCCGCAACCCGCTCGCGCCCACGGCGGGGAACTGGGCCATGGGCGACCGGCCGCGGCCGTCGGGGCCGACCGAGCCCTCGATGACGTCCTCGCCGTTGACCAGGAACCGCACCTGGGGCCAGTGGTCCTCCGGTTCGGGCAGCAGGACGTCCAGGTGATCGAACATGTGGGCATCCTAAGTACTCGGAGCCGGTGCGGTCCTGGGGTTCACGGGCTGCCGGACGGCGGGTTCCTGGGTACGCTGGCGAACCGTACGCCGTTGCCGACCCTGGAGGCATCGATGGCCCCGTTACGGCGCGTAGCCCAGCTCACCGCGGTGCTGGTGGTGCTGGCGGCCGCACTCGGTCCGGCTTCGGCCGGTTCGGTGACGCGCGGTGCTGAACTCCCAGGCGAGAGGGGCGCGGCGATGCCCGGCGGGCGGATGACTGGCGAGTGGCCGGCCGGCAAGCGGACATCCGGCGCGCAGCAGAACTCCCGGCAGCTCGCGGGGCGCCGCATCGTGCTCTCCTATCCGGGCCCGACGCCGGCGCCCGAGGTGCTGCAGGCGATCCGGGAGGGCCGGGCCGCGGGGGTGATCCTGTTCGGCGAGAATGTCACCAGTCCGGAGCAACTCGCCGAAGCCGTATCTCAGTTGAAGCAGGCGGCCGCCGAGGCCACGCACCCGCGCCCGCTGCTGCTGATGACCGACCAGGAGGGCGGGAAGGTCCGCCGTCTGCCCGGTGCGCCCGAACTCTCCGCCCGCCGCACCGGAACGGCCCCGAACCCGCTGGCCGCCGCCGTGGACTCCGGCACCGGCGCCGCCGGCACCCTCGCCGACGCGGGGCTGAACCTCAACCTCGCCCCGGTGCTCGACGTCTACGACACCCCGGGGAACTTCATCGACCGTTCCGAGCGCTCCTACGGCCAGGACCCCGGCCGGGTGGGCGAGTTGGGCAGCGCCTTCCTCGCCGCGCAGCAGAGTCTGGGGGTGGCGGCGACCGCCAAGCACTTCCCCGGTCTCGGCGCCGCCGCCCGGGACGAGAACACCGACGCCCGCCCCGTCACCCTGCCCGTCCCGCTGGACCGGCTGCGCGCCCGCGACGAGGCCCCGTACCGGGCCGCCATCGCGGCGGGCGTGCGCCTGGTGATGGCCTCCTGGGCGGTCTACCCGGCCCTGGACCCGGACCATCCGGCGGGGATGTCACCCACCGTGATCCAGGGCGAACTCCGCGAGCGCCTCGGCTTCGACGGTGTCACCGTCACCGATGCCCTGGAAGCCGACGCCCTCGCCCCGTACGGCCCCACCGGCCGCCGCGCCGTCGCCGCCGCCGGGGCCGGCATGGACCTCATCCTCTGCTCCGCCCGCGACGCCCAGCAGGGCGAGGACGCCACCACCGCGCTGGCGGCCGCCCTCGACTCCGGCACCCTCGACCGCGCCGCCTTCACGGCCGCCGTCGACCGGGTCGACGCGCTCCGGGAGAGCCTGGGCTGACCCCGGCTCCCGGCTCCCGACTCCGGTCGCCGGGTGGTGGTTCGCCCCGGCTCCAGGTTCACCCCGGGTTCAACGGGGCGACGCCTGGCAAGGTGCGGGGGTTCGCCTGGCCGGATGGGAACACGCCATCGTAGGCGTGATTTCGGTCGGAGGCATTATTTCGAAGGGGAAATGGCACTTCGGGGCTGGAATCGCATGGCAGAGTTGTGGCCATGGCACCTATGAAATGTCATATGTGCCATAACGCATTGCTGTGGTCCGAATCCTCACACCCTCCGAAGGGGGAGTCATGAACCGCATCACCCGAATCGCCGCGGGCACGGTCGGTGCCGTCGCGCTGCTGGGCGCGCCGGTGCCGGCGCTCGCCGCCGGTCAGGCGACCGCCACCGTCACCACCTGCGGTTGGTCCGGCCTGCAGGCCGGGCTGTCCACCAGGGTCTGCGCGGACGTCACCGGTGACGGGGTCGTGCTGTACGGGCAGATCGGGCTGGCCGGTCCGCCCTCGCCGGGGACGCCGTGGCCGCCGGCGCCGCAGGACCTGATCACCCGGCTGTCGGCCGACGTGGTCGGGGTCGGCCCGCTCGCCGCGGTGTCCGGGCACACCGAGTTCCTGGTCAGTACGGTCCGGGTGAACGGGATCAGCACCGTGGCGCCGTGCGGGTCGGTGGTGCACGCCTCCTTCTCGGTGGAGGGGAGCTTGCGGGGACCGGCCCCGGTCACCGTGGATGTGCCCGTAGGCTGCTGATGGTTCGTCATTCAGGTTGCCGGGCCCGGGAGTTGTCAGCATCCCGGGCCCGGCCCTCCGTCGTCCCGGTCCCGGCGGCGATGTGGGCGTGGTCACCTTCCACTGTGACGACTTGAAGAAATCTTCATCTGTCGCGATGATGCGTACTGGCCGCGGTACGGACCCCCGCCCGGCCGTACGACCACCGAGCGAATCCGAGGGAGGCGACGGGCGATGCCGGTCCCGCTGTACCAGGCCAAGGCGGAGTTCTTCCGCACCCTCGGCCACCCGGTTCGGATCCGGGTCCTGGAGCTGCTCCAGGACGGCCCGCGGCCGGTGCGCGAGCTGCTGGCGGAGATCGAGGTCGAGCCGTCCAACCTCTCCCAGCAGCTCGCGGTGCTGCGCCGCACCCAGCTGGTCACGGCCACCCGCGAGGGCAACACGGTGATGTACGCGCTCAGTACCCCGGACGTCGCCGAACTGCTGCGCGCGGCGCGCCGGATCCTGACCGAGTTGATCACCGACCAGGGTGCGCTGCTCACCGAACTGCGCACCTCCGGCGGCCGGTCGCCCCGCTGAGCCCGCAGCCCGCGGCGCCCGACCCGAGGAGAGCACCACCAGCATGAGCGACCACACCGACAGCGCCGACGGCGGCAACAGCGCCGACGGCAGCAGCGCCGGCGGCACCGGCGGTCCGCTGAAGGGCGACAGCGCGAGCGACGAGAAGCGCCGTCGCAAGGCGATGCTGATCCGGGCGGGCATCTACATCTTCGCCACGCACCTGTTCGCGGGCTTCGTGCTGCTGCTGTTCGCGCTCGGCGACCGCAAGTAGCGGGCCCGGCCGTCCGCGGCGGGCGTCACCGGATCCGGCCGTCCGGCACCAGGTAGCGGTCGCTGGTGCTGGTCCACGCCTGGACGCCGGCGACCAGCTCCCGGGTGCCGTCCAGGTACCAGCGCCCCGCCGGGTGGCGGCGGACCAGCTCGCGGCGCAGCTCCTCGTTCTCCCGGCGCAGCCGGACGACCCGGGCGCGCACCGTGCGGACGGCGCGGCTGCGGGTGCAGCCGCGGACCCGTTGCAGGGTGAGGACGGTGTTGAAGGCGGCGGCGCTCTGCCGTTCCTCCCGCTCCAGCGAGTAGAGGTCGTTGATCAGCGTCGCGGCGTCGGCGGTGTTGGCGCGCAGGCGGTGCAGCGCGGGCTCCGCGTGCAGGGCGGCGGGGGCGTCGGCGCCGTGGACCCGTTCCAGTATGTTCATGAACGGGTAGAGGCAGCTGCCGTGGCGGCGCAGTCGCATGGTGTCCGCCAGGCCGAGGGTCAGGGCGGGGACGGTGCCGCGGGCCCGGTGCTCGGCCTCGGCGGGGAAGGTGGCCAGGCAGGCGCGCCACTCGCGGGCCGCCCGGGCGCGCCAGGCGGGGGAGGCCGAGTCGCGCTGCCGGTCCCACAGTTCCCGCCAGGCGGTGAGGAGTTGGCCTTCCGGCGGGCTCGGCCGGGCGTCGCCGTCGAGAGTGGAGATCAGCGGGTCGACCAGTGCGTGGGCCTCCGCGGGGCGGCGCCCGGGCGGGCCGTCGAAGCGGTCGTCCAGGACGGTGAACCAGCCCAGCAGGTCCACCAGTAGGTCCAGTTCGGTGCCCCGCGCGCGCGGGAAGGCGTGGCCGATCAACTCGTGCAGGGCGTAGGCCCGGTAGCCGGGCAGCTCGGTCGGGGCGAGCAGGCCGTGGCGGACCGCCCATTCGGCGTGCCGGTCGGCGGCGGCGCGCAGTTCGGTGGTCGGCCGCGCGGGCGGTGCGGCGGTCGGTCGTGCGCGCAGTTCGGTGGTCGGCCGTGCGGGTGGTGCGGCGGCGGGGGTGTCCGGGCCGGCCGCGGTGCCGGTGAACGGACAGCCCGCCGGGCGCGGCAGCTCCGGTGCGGCGGACGTGGCGTGCGTGGTGGACGTGGCGCCCCTTGCGGAGGCGATGGACATGGCGCCCGCGGCGCCCGCGGTGTCGGGTGCCGCCACGGCGTCCGGTGCCGCCGGGACGCCGTCCGTCCGGGGCGCGAGCCGGACCCGCAGCCCGTGGGCCTGGACGGTCGTCCACACCACCTCGCGGGCCCGGGCCCCCGGCACCGCCACCGGCCGCCAGCGGCGCAGGATCGCGGCCGCCGCGACGGTCAGTTCGGCCCAGGCGAAGGCCTCCCCGATGCACTTGTGCTTGCCCGCTCCGAACGGCAGGAAGGACGGCCGGCCGAGCCCGCCGCCGTCCTGCCAGCGCTCGGGCCGGAAGCTCAGCGGCTCGTCGTAGCGCCCCGGGTCGCGGTGCAGCGCGGTGAGGCTGTACAGCAGCTCGGTGCCGGCCGGGATCCGGTACGGGCCGAGGTCCACCGGCACCCGGGCGGTGCGCATCAGGAAGGCGTTGGGCGCGTGCAGCCGCACCACCTCCTGGGTGACGCTGCGGGTGTAGGTGAGCCGGGCCAGCGCCTCCGGGGTGGGGGTGGTGCCGGCCGGCAGGTGCTCGTCCAGTTCGGCGAGGACCTTGGCCTCCACCTCGGGGTGGCGCAGGAGTTCGTCCAGCAGCCAGGTGAGGGTGGTGGAGACGGTCTCGGTGCCGGCGCCGAACATGGTGATGGCCTCGGAGCGGACGTCGGCCTCGGTGAGCGGGCGGCCGGTCGCCGGGTCGGTGGCGGCGCGCAGCAGGGCGGGCAGGGTGCCCCCGCGCCGCTCCGCGCGGGCCGTGCCGGCCGGGCCGTTGACGGCCTGGTCGACCACCCGGTTGAGCACCCGGACGGCGGCGTCGAAGCGCCGGTTGACGGGCAGCGGCAGCCGGGCGAAGGCCGGGTGGGGGTAGAGGGACTGGACGATCTGGCCCTTCACCAGGTCCGGCAGGGCCCGGTGGAAGGCGAAGGTGGCGTCCTCGCTGAGCCGGGCGCCGAACAGCGAGCGGGTGACGATCTCCAGGGCCAGGTGGTTCATCTCCTTGGCCACGTCGAGGACTTGGCCGGGCCGCCAGCGTCCGGCGCGCTCCTCGGTGACCTGGTGCATCACGCTCAGGTAGCCGGCCATCCGGTCCGGGCCGAAGGCGGGCTGGACGATCCGGCGGCGGTCACGGTGGGCCTGGCCCTCGGACATCAGCAGGCCGTCGCCGAAGGCGGTCTTCAGGGTGTCCTGGACGGCGCCGCGCGGACAGTCGTGGGCGAGCGCGACGAGCAGGGTGTGGACGAGCCGGGCGTCGGTCACCACGCAGACGGTGCGCCGGCCGAGCCGGATCCGGACCACGCCGCCGTGCCGGGCCAGTGAGCCGAGGAAGCCGAGCGGGTCGCGCAGCAGAGCGGCGGCGTGGCCGATGCCGGGCAGTGCGCCGGGGGCGAGCAGGGGGACGGCCGCACGGGTGGTGGGTACGGGGGGTGGCGTGGTTCTCGGGGTGACGATCCGTTTCCGTGTCTCTGTCAGCAGGGTGTGGGTCGGCAGGGCCATGACACTTCCTCTCACCAGACGGGCCGGTGCGGCGGTACCGGGGGAAGGCACCGGCGGACGGCCGGGAGGCGGGGGCCGAGGAGCGCGGACCCCGCGTGCGCCAGGGGCAGAGGGCGCACGCCCTAGGAAACGCGCCGGTCCGGTGGGCGTTGCGCCGAACGCGCTCGGATCACTCCAACGGCCGATCACTCCGGGGCCCGTCCGAGGGGTCCGGGGCACCGGCCCCGCGAGCGGTCCGTACCTGCGGCCTGACCTGCGCCGATGCCCCGGGGACTGGCGGCCCTCGCCCGGCCCGTGCGGCAGGGTCTTTGGACCCTCGCCGCACAGCCGTGCGGGGGCCAGCATGGTGGGCGGAGAAGGAGGAACCTGATGACCCGTCTGCCTCCCGGCCCGCCCTCGACGTCCGGCTGGAGATCCGCGGCGAGCCGCCGCGCGAGGACGCCGAGTGCGTCCGGGCCCGGGCGCAGGACACCGCGCCGTCGCTGGGGCCCCGACGCCCAGGCGCTGCGGCTCACTCTCGCCCGCGACCGCGACCGCGACCGCGACCGTGACCGTGACCGCGACCGCGCCCTGGCCCGCGCCCGACTTCGACCTCGCCGAGGCGGCCCGCCGGCTCTGGCCCACCGGGCGCCCGTACGTCTGCCGGACCGGCCCCGAGGACGGCCGCCTCCAGGTGCTCTACCGCCGTTCCGACGGTCACTACGGCCTGATAGCGCCGGTAGTGAACGGCCGTTGCGGGGCAGGCTCCCCTCGGCACGGGAGTGATCCGCTCGCGACCGCGCCGAAGAACGCTCCACCCCCAGGCTCCACCACCTCCAGCTGCCACCACCTCCAGCTGCCACCAACTCCACGACAGGGGACCGGGACCATGGACTGCGACGACGAGGTCATGCTGACCGTCCGGATCACCGCCGCCGAGCGGGCGCTGCTCCGTGACCTCGCGCGCGGCCAGGGCGGAGATGTCTCCGGGGTCGCGGTCGACGGGCTGCTGGAGGTCATCCCGGCGCTGCACGACGACGGCTCGGTGCTGTCGCTGCTGCGTGTGCTGGCCCGGCCGGGGCCCTGCGCGGTGACCCTCTGGCTGCCCGCGCCGGTCGCGGACCTGCTGCCGTTGCTGGGTGAGCGGCTGGTGCGCACCGGCGGGCCGTCGGTCGGACCGGCCAGTGCCGCGCTCTCCGCCGCGCTGCGGCTGTGGCTCGCCGGGGATCGCGCGGTGCTCGCCGCCGGGCTGGCCCGGCTGCACGGCAGCCGTGGTGCGGGACGGCTCGCGGGCGAGGCGGCGGCGGGCGGGCCGGCCCGGATCGGGGCCGCGGCCTGAGGCTCCACCTGGCCGACCGTCCCGCCACCACTCCGCCGCCTCTCCGCACCCGTTCCGCCGCCTCCCCGGCATTGCCGCGCCCCGTCGCCCCCGTCGCCCCCGTCGGCCCCGTCGGCCCCGTCGGCCTGGCCTTTCCGCCTCCGCCTCGAACGCGCCCGGGAATTCCGCAAGAGGTTTCTGTTATTCCGGGCGGCCCCCGCCGCTCTCCCTCGTGTCGGAAGGTCCGCGCCCCGCACCACCGGGCACGGACCGTCGTACGAGGAAAGGAACGCGATGGGACACCGGAGCAGCGAACTCCGTCGCCGCAGGCGCCGAAGGCTCACCCGCAGGAGCGCACTGGTCGCGGTGGCGGTGGCGGCCGGACTGGTGGCGGGCACCCTGGGCCTGCGCACCGCCATGGACGCGGGGACGGGCCACAGCGCAGTGACGGTGGCGGACGCGCCGGTCGACGCGGTCGCGGACGACGGCGGACCGGGGGAGACCGGCACCGCCGAGGGAGCCACCAAGGCGCCCGCCCCCAAGCGGGACGAGAAGGCCGCCGCGCCCAAGTCCATACCCAAGGACCAGCCCGAACGCGGCCTGGTCTACGCGGGGTTGACCCTGCCGACCAGCGACCGCTGCGGCAACATGCTGGAGGTCGCCGGCAGCAGCCAGTGCAGCCACGGTCCGGACGCGCCGCCCAAGGAGGTGGACATCCACAAGGACGTCCCGCCGGTCGCCGCTCCGGCCGCCCAGGCACCCGTGCTCACCCCGCCCGCTGGTGCCCAACCGCCTTCCGCCGCCGACCTGTTGAAGGGCGGCGCACCCGTCCTCGACGCCGCCCAGAAGGCGCTGCTCGGCGATGCCGGCAGTGCCTCCGCCCCGCAGGACGCCGCCGCCCCGGCCGCCGGGTCGGGCCTGGTCTGCGAGGGCGACGGCAGCAGTGGCAACCGGGTCCAGGTGGTGTACGTGCACACCCCGGGCAACGACCGCTTCGCCCAGTACCTGCCCTCGTTCAAGAAGTGGGCCGCCGACGTCGACGTCATCTACAACGCCAGCGCGGCCGAGACCGGCGGGGTGCGGCACGTCCGCTTCGTCACCGAACCGGACTGCACCGCCTCGGTGCTGAACGTGCAGATCTCCGACGCCGAGATCCAGGACTTCAACGCGAGCAACCGGGCCCTGGCCGCGCAGGGGTTCAACCGCAAGGACCGCAAGTACATGATGTTCACCGACTCCAAGGTGTACTGCGGGATCGGCACCTTCGCCGGCGACGAGCGCGCCGGGCAGGACAACCTGAGCAACTTCGGCCCCTCGTACGGCCGGACGGACTCCGGCTGCTGGGGCGGACACACCGCCGCGCACGAACTCGGGCACAACCTGGGCGCGGTGAACAACAGCGCGCCCAACTCCAGCAAGGCCGGGCACTGCACGGACACCTGGGACCTGATGTGCTACTCGGACGCCCCCTACTACCCGAAAATGCGGGTCGTCTGCCCGGACCGCGCGCATGACGACCGGCTGGACTGCGGCCACGACGACTACTACAACACCGCGCCCGCGCCCGGCAGTTACCTGGCCACGCACTGGAACGTCGCCAACAACCGCTTCCTCATCCCGGGCAGCGGCGACGGCAGCGGCACCGGCCCGAACCCCACGCCCACCCCGACCCCGAGCACCGGCCCCACGGCTACGGGCACGCCCACCCGCACGCCCTCGCCGTCCCCGACGCCCACCGGCGGCCCCACCGCCACGCCGACCCGGTCCCCGTCGCCGACCGCGACCCCGACCACGGACGGCAGTCGGCCCGAGGTGGCGGTCAGTCAGATCACCCAGAACTCAGTGATGCTGAGCTGGAGCCCGGTCGCGTCCGCGGCCGGCTACGACGTCCAGCTCAACGGCCAGACCATCGGCACCGTCCGCTCGACCGTGGTCGGCCTGGTCCGGCTCGCCCCCGGCACCGGCTACACCGTGGCGGTCGCCGTCCGGGATACCGCTGGAAGGGTGGCCGAGCCCGGCCACGCGGCGAGCTTCCGCACCCTCGCCGACACCGGCCGCCCGCAGCCCGGCACCCACTACACCATGGTCAACGGCCTCACCGGCCAGGCCGCCGACCTGTGGGGCAGCTCGATGAACGACGGCACCGTGGCGATCGGCTACCAGCGCACCGGCTACGCCAACCAGAAGTGGCAGTTCGAGGACGCCGGCAGCGGCGCGGTGCGGATCAGGTCCGCGCGCTCCGGCAAGTGCCTGCAGCTCGGCGGCAGCCCGGTCGCCGGGCAGTACGTGGCCCAGCAGCCGTGCGCCGACACCGCCGCGCAGAAGTGGCAACTCGCCTCCGGCGACGGCGGGTTCACCCTCAAGGCGGACGGTTCCGACCTGGTGCTCGGGCTCAGCGACCGTTGGTACTACGGTGGTTGGCTGCTGGAGCTTCAGCAGCCGAACGGCCGGCCGTACCAGAACTGGTCGCTGCTGAAGACCTCGTAGGCCCGGAGCGGGCCCGGAAGCCCGCTCCACCCCGCACCACGGGTGCGGCCGTCACTCACCCGAGAGTCGGCCGCACCCGCGCCACCGCCGGACAGGCCCCGGCCGACACCCTCACCCCACCGCCCGAGGAACGCCCGACATGCGAACCCGCACCCGCCCGCTGCTCGCCTCCCTCGCCCTCGCCACCGCGGCCGTCCTGCCCGTCGCCGCACCCGCCGCCGCCCACGGCGACGCCGTCCACCTGAACGTGACCGGCCAACAGGACGGCCGGGTCAGCGCCGTGGCCACCTGGGAGAACGACCACGACCCGGTCACCGAGGACTTCGC
Source organism: Kitasatospora sp. NPDC127060 (assembly GCF_042724935.1). NCBI lineage: Bacteria > Bacillati > Actinomycetota > Actinomycetes > Kitasatosporales > Streptomycetaceae > Kitasatospora > Kitasatospora sp. NPDC127060. The sequence goes on along the minus strand of NZ_JBHXEG010000002.1, from coordinate 109,950 downwards.
CGGCACGCTCTCCGCGACCGCCTCCGACGGCCGGACCGTCGGCCCCTGGCTGCTGGTCGCCCTGCCGGGCCGGCCGGGGACGTACTCCACCCGGGAGCTGCTGCCCGCCGGACACTGGAAGATCGCAGTCGACTGCGCCTTCCCCTCGCTGGGCCACGGCGAGCGCGAACTGGACGTCGAGGCGGCCGCGATCAGTGACCCGGCGCCGGTGGACGCCGCCGCCACCTCCGGGACCCCGACCCCCGCCGCGACCCCCGCACCCGCCACGGCCTCCGCGCCCGCCACGGCCTCCGCCCCGCCGGTCGCCGGGCCGCCGGTGGCCGCCGGCCCGGCCACCACCGCCGCGCCCGTCCACGAGACCACCGACGACGCCACCACCTGGGCCGCCATCGGTACCGCCACCGCGGCCGTCCTCCTGGTCGCCACCGGCTTCTGGCTGCGCGGCCGCGCCCGCCGCTGACGCACCGGAAGGCCCGTTCGGTGAACCGGCGCACCGGCGAACGCCCGTGCGGTGCGACGGTGACCGGTGCCCCGGTGAGCTCCGCCTCGATCTACGCGCCCACCCCGGACGGTAGGGTCGCCGAATACTCCGCGTTCGAGGCGAACAGCCCGTACGCGCGCACCGAGCTGATGATGGAGCAGGTGCTCCAGGGCTGGCCCCGGGGTGAGGGGGCCGAGCGGCAACGGGTCATCGCGCTGCGCTCCTTCAATCCGATCGGCGCGGACTCCCGGCTGCGCACCGGCCTGCAGAACCTGAATCCCAGCCACGTCCTCGGCCAACTGATCGAGGCCCACGGCGACGGCACCTGCCCGTGCACCGTCACCGGCGTCGACCGGCCGACCAGGGACGGCTCCGGCATCCGCGACTACGTCCATGGGCAGGACCTCGCGGAGGCCCATGTCGCGGCGCTGCTCCGGTTCGACGAGGTGATCGCCCCCGACGCCGCCGACCGCTACCGCGCGGTCAACAGGCCGCCCAGCTCGGCGCCGAGTAGCGGCGCTACTTCACGGCCTCGCCGGACTTCGCCCAGTTGTCCCGCAGCCGGTCCAGGTAGGACTGCGCCTGCGGGCCGATCTTGACGCCCCGGGCGAAGGCGAGCATGTTGCCCGCGCCGGCGTTGTAGCCGAGGGCGGTCAGCTCGTCCCTGCTCAGCGGGACGCCCGCCTTGGCGGGGAGCTGTGCGGCGAGGTCGTGGAGGTGCCAGGCGGCCGCTTGGACGGCCAGGTTGCGGTCGTCCGGCAGCTCCTCCCACTGGCGGGAGGCGAACGGGCGGCCCGGTTTGGTGTCGTCGAAGGCGGCCCGGTGCATGTTGGCGATGCCGAAGGCGGAGTCCGGTTTGCCGCGCTGCCAGGCCCGTTCGAAGTCGGGGTCGTGCGGCTTGTACGCCTCGTTGTAGAGGATCGCCATCAGCAACTGGGGGTTGACCCCGGCCTCGGCGGCGTACTGGCGCACCGGGGCGGCGTAGTCGGCGGGGTCGTAGGGGCCGGCGGGGGCGGAGGGCTTGGTGGGCGCCGCCGATGGTGCGCCCGGCGCGGAGCCGGACGACGGGGAGGCGGCGGACGGTGCCGTGGAGGGCGCCGCCGAGGTGGCCGCGGTGTCGTGGCCGCCCCCGCGGACGATGCCCCACCCGGCCGCCGCCAGGACGCCGATCACGATCCAGCGCCCCCAGCGGGACCCTTTCTGCTCCTCGCTCACCGCTGCCGGTCCCTCCCCGCTAGCCCGTCATCCAGTTCGATCGTCGTTTCGATCACCGTACGGTCGACCGTGTCCCGCGGGGGGCCGGTCCGACGCTATTCGGCGGCCTTCTGGTCCCCGTCGAGGTTGCGCAGGAAGTCCTTCGCCTTCTCGACGCCGGTGTCGATCTGCCCGCTGTACTTGCCGTCCGTACGATCGTCGATCGCGTCGCCGACCTTCTCCAGGCCCTGCCCGAGCACGTCGCTGTGCTCACGGGCGAGGTCGGTGGCCTTGTCCGCGAGGTTCTTAAGACTTTCAAACATGGTGACGCTCTACTCCTCTGGTGCGTTCCTGTTGGTGTGCCGACGTGGCGGGGATCATGGTCATCCTAACGAGGGCCCGCCGGTCGGTCCGTTGCCGCGGATCGGCGGCGGGTGACTTTGCTGAAATGGGTTTGTATGCTCCTCATCAGCCTCTACAGGTCTGTAGACGGTGGGGACCGCCACAGGACGGATGGCGTCCCGGCACACGCGGTGGCGTGGTCGCGGCGCCGCAGCCGAAACGATCGAGGGAAGTGCGCATGGCCGGCCAGCGGGCGAGAACGCCGTACCAGGACGCGGGACCTCGCGCCGAGGACCCCGCCGTGCCCGCCCAGCGCTCCCATGGCGCCGACGGCGGCGCCGACCAGGTGCGCGACGCCCGGCCCCAGCGCGCCGGGGCCTCGCGCCGCCGACAGCAGGCCCGCCGGCGCGGCGGACTGGTCGCCGCGCTCGCCGCGGTCGGGTTGCCGCTGCTCGGCGGGATCGCCGACGAACTGGGCGGGCCCGGGGTCGGCATCCTGTTCGCGGTCGGCGCGGTGCTCGGCACCGGCATCGCCGCGTTGCTGTGCAGTCGGCCCGGCCGCTGGTGGGTGCTGACCGCTGCTCCGGTGGTGGTGCTGCTCACCGCCTCGGGCGTCGAGTACGCGGCCGACCCCGGCAAGTACCAGGGCAAGGGCCTGGGCACCGGCGCGGTGCGGTGGGTGGTCGAGGCGTTCCCGGTGATGGCGGCGGCGGTTGCCCTCGCGGTGCTGGTCATCGTGGTAGGGGCGGTGCTGGACCGTCGTCGGCCCGCCCGGTCGGCCGCGCCGAAGGGAAGGGGCCGCCGTGGCTGAGCGCACCAACCGCTCCGCCGAGCGGGGCAGCCGTCCGGCCGACCAGGCCGGGCGCGCCGGCCGACCGCGCGGGCGCGCCCCGCGCCACGGGCCCGCGCCGCTGACCGTGGCCGGCCGCACCCTGGCCTGCACCGTCTCGGTCGCCGTGCTCGGAGCCAGCGGCTTCACCTGGTACGAGTACCGCAGCCTGGACGACGGCATGATCAAGTCCAGCGCGCTGAGCGAGGCCAAGAAGAACGCCCCGGCGCACCTGGACAAGTCCGTCAACCTGCTGCTGATCGGCCTGGACAGCCGCAAGGACATGGACGGCAACGACCTGCCCAAGCAGTTCGTCGAGGACGAACTGCACGCCGGCTCCAGCGAGATCGGCGGCTACAACACCAACGCCCTGATCGTGCTGCACATCCCGGCCAACGGCGGGAAGGTCACCGCGCTGTCCGTCCCGCGTGACGACTACGTGCAGACCGCCGGTGCCGACGGCAAGATGCACAAGATCAAGGAGGCCTACGGCATCGCCAAGGAGGCCGCCGAGGCCAAGCTCGCCGGAAAGGGCCTGTCCAAGGCGGAGTTGGAGCGGCAGAGCCGGGAGGCGGGCCGCTCGGCCACGATCCAGACCGTGCAGAGTTTCCTGGACGTCCCGATCGACCACTTCGCCGAGGTCAACCTGATCGGCTTCTACGACATCGCCAAGGCGGTCGAGCCGATCCAGGTCTGCCTCAACCACCCGGTCGACGATCCGATCATCGCCCGGACCGCCACCCACGAGGGCGGCGGCACCGGCCTCAAACTGCCCGCCGGGATCAGCTCGTTGGACGCCGCCCAGGCGCTCTCCTTCGTCCGCCAGCGGCACCACCTCACCAACGGCGACCTCGACCGCACCCACCGGCAGCAGGCGTTCATCTCCTCCGTCGAGTACAAGCTCAAGCAGCAGGGCATCCTCAACGACTTCGGGCAGATGCAGAAGCTGTTCGGGGTGGTGAAGAAGGACGTCGTGATCGACAACGAGTGGAACATTCTCGACTTCGCCCAGCAGGCGCCCAACCTCACCGGCGGCAACGTCGAGTTCAACACCCTGCCGATCACCGGGTTCAAGACCATCGGCGGGCAGGAGGTCAACACCGTCAACCCGGACCTGATCAAGAAGATCGTCCGACAGCTGTTCAACCACGAACAGGAGCCCGCCGCCCCGGGAGCCGCCCCCGACGACGCTCCGGGGGAGACGGCCCCGCCCACGCCCTCGCCGAGTGCCGCGCCCAAGTCCGTGGTCGACGTCAACGCGGTGGCGGGCGCGGGCGCGGCCGCCGCCGAGTCCAAGGCCCTGGTCGACCTCGGCTACCAGGCGGGCCGGATCGGCGACGCCCCCGCGCGGACCCGCACCACCACCGTGAGCTACGGCAGCGGCGCCAAGGCCGACGCCCAGGCGGTGGCGGCCCGGTACGGCGTCACGGCCGTGCCGTCCGCGGCGGTCGCGGCGGGCCACGTGCTGGTCACCCTCGCCGCCGGCAGGACCCCGACCCCCACCCCGGCCGCGACCGCGTCGGGCGCACCGGCTCCGGCCGGCGCCTCCGCCGATCCGGCTGCCGGGCTGCCGATGCAGGGGCCCGCGGTGAAGGCGGGCGGGATCCCCTGCGTGGACTGATCCTGGCGACAGCACCGCACGGCCCGGCATGGCACGGCATGGCCCGGACCGGCCCGGCTGGGTGAACGCCCGTGCGGGGAAGGCCGGTTCGGCCCCGCGCATGGTTACGGGGGTCGGTCAGGGGCGCGGGGCCTTCTCGCCGTGCACGGCGGTGTACTCGGCGGCGAGCCAGGGGCCCAGGCCGTCGATGAGGACGGCCAGGGTGGCCCGGTCGGTGGTGGGGGTGCGGGCGACGGCCGCGGCGAGGCGCATCTGCTCGGCGTGGCCGGGGTAATGGGCGGCGAAGGCCTCGGCGGAGGCGGTGAGGTCGCTCGTCCAGCCGTTCCAACGGGGCATCACCAGGGTGAAGCCGGTCCGGACCAGCCGCCGGGAGACCGCGCGGCTGAGCGCCGTGAGCCGGGAGTCCGGGTCGGTGGCCAGTCGTTCGCGCCAGCCGGGGAGGGCGAGCGCGAGGTCGCCGTTGGTCTCGCGGGCGAGCAGGGAGGTCGGGCGGTAGCGGGGCAGCCGCCCGCCGAGGTCCTCGCCGAGCAGCGGGGTGCACAGACAGGCGACGAACCAGCCCAGGTCGTGCCGCTCCAACTCGCTGAGCAGGGTGTCCACACCGAACAGCAGCACGCCGGCGCCGTCGACCTGCGGGAAGTCCGCGTCGAGGGCGGCCTCCAGGGCGCGGGCGTCGGCGCGGTCCTCCGGGGTGGGCTCGTGGCGCAGGGCGAGCAGCAGGTCCAGGTCGGAGACGCCGGGGATCGCCGTGCCGCGCGGGACGCTCCCGTACAGGTAGGCGCTGTGCAGCCGACCGGGACCGAAGGCGGCGGCGATCCGCTCCCGGGCGGCGTCGACCAGCGGCCCGAACTCCGGCGGGACGCGCTCCAGCGAACCCTCCCGCGCGATGTACCCGTCCTCGTCCAGTCCACTGCCGATCACGGCGGCACTCTCGATCATGGCGGCACTCTGCCGCGCCGCCGCGCCCTTGGCCAGTGGATTTCCGTGGAGTCGACGCCCGGTCGGTCGGCCGACCGCGTTGTCAGTGGGGTGTGCCAGCATCCATCGGGTACGAACACGGAGGGAATGCGCATGGGTACCTGGGGCACCGGTCACTTCGACAACGACATCGCAGCGGACTTCGCGGGGGGCCTCGACGACGCGGCGCCGGACGAGCGGGTGGGGCTGCTCCGGGCGGCGCTGGAACGCGCCGCCCGGAGGCCGGAGTTCCTGGACGACGACGAGGGGGTGGTGGCCGTCGCGGCCGCCGCACTGGTCGCGGCGCAGTGCCCGGGTGGCACGGCGGTGACCACGGCCTACGGCCCGAAGGAGCCGATACCCCCGCTGCCGGCCGAGTTGCGGGCGTCGGCGGTGGCGGCGCTCGGCCGGGTGCTGGCGGAGGAGTCGGAGCTGGCCGAGTCGTGGGACGAGACGGAGTCCGGCCCGGCGTGGCGGCAGGGGGTGCGCGCTCTGCGCGACGTCCTGGAGTCGGCCCGGCCGAAAGGCCTTTGACCATCCGTCACGCCCTGTGCGCGGTGAGCCAGTAGAGCAGCGCGGCAAGGCTGGTGGCGGCCCCGAGCAGGCAGACGGCCGTCCAGCCGCCCTGGTCGTACACGAGCGTGGAGGCGATCGCGCCCGCTCCGCAGCCGGCGGAGTAGAGCAGCATGTAGCCGGCCGTCAGTCGGCTCCGGGCCTCGGGGCGGACTTGGTAGAGGAGGTGCTGGTTGACCACGTGCACGGACTGCAGGCCGTAGTCGATCACCACCACGGCGAGCACCAGCCACCACACCGAGTGCGGCAGCAGTGCGGCGGGCAGCCAGCCGACGAGCATGGCCGACAGGCCGATGCCGGCGGTGCGTTCGGCGCGGCCGCGGTCGGCCTGGCGACCGGCGTGCCCGGCGCCGAGCGCACCGGCGGCGCCGGCCAGTCCGAACAGGCCGATCTGGGTGTGGCTGAGTTCGAAGGGCGGTGCGGCGAGCGGCAGCACCATCGGGGTGAGCAGCACGGTGACGGAGGTGAAGGCGAGCAGGGCGAGCACGGCGCGGACGCGCAGCACGTGCTCCTCGGCGAAGAGTGTGAACACCGAGCCGACCAGCCGCAAGTAGCCGGTTCGGCCGCTGGTCCGTCCGGCGGTGCGGGGCGGCTCGGCGGGCAGGGTGGTGGCAACGGCGAAGGCCATGGCTCCGGTCGCGACGGCGGAGACCAGGTAGACGGCGCGCCAGCCGGCCAGGTCGCCGATCGTGCCGGCGACGGTGCGGGCGAGCAGGATGCCGACCACGATGCCGCCGGTGACGGTGCCGACCACCCGGCCCTGGTCGCCGGGGGCGGCGAGCGAGGCGGCGTGGGCGACGACGACCTGGGCGACGACCGCGAGCGCGCCCACGGCGGCCATCGCGGCGAGCAGCAGCGGAGCGGAGGGAACGAGGGCGACGGCGGCGAGGGCGAGTACGGAGAGCCCGAGCTGGACGGTGGACAGGGTGCGGCGGTCGACGCGGTCGCCGAGCGGGACGATCAGCAGCAGGCCGATCGCGTACCCCGTCTGGGTGAGAGTGCCGACCAGGCCGATGGCGGCCGGGTCGATGCCGAAGTCACGGGCGATCAGGTCCAGCAGCGGCTGGGAGTAGTAGACATTGGCGACGGCCAGGCCGCAGGTGACGGAGAGCAGCCAGGTGACGGCCGGTGACAGGCCGCGCGTCGGAGTGCCCGCACGGGCGGCGGCGGGAGAGGTCATGGGCGGTTCCCTCGAAGGGCAGAAGTGGTTTCAAAGTGCTACCGCATCACTCTGGCATATCCTGGTTTTAATAAGCAACCACAAGTCCGGCGGTACGCTGGGCGCCGACCGGCTGAGAGGTGGGAGAAGTGCCGAAGCGCACCACGCACGAGGAGTCGACCTGCCCGGTCGCCCGCCCGCTCGACGTGGTAGGCGACGGCTGGACCCTGCTGATCGTCCGTGACGCCTTCGACGGGCTGCGCCGCTTCGGGCAGTTCCAGAAGAACCTGGGGCTGGCCAAGAACATCCTCTCGGCCCGGCTCACCAACCTCGTCGCCACCGGAGTCTTCGAACTCGCCCCCGCCGCCGACGGCAGCCCCTACCAGGAGTACCTGCTCACCGAGAAGGGCCGTGCGCTGTTCCCGGTGATCACCGCACTGCGGCAGTGGGGCGACCAGTGGTTCTTCGCCGAGGACGAGCCCCGGGCCCGGCTGGTCGACCGCGTCTCGGGCGCACCGGTCGCCCCGGTGGAGGTGCGCTCGGCGGACGGGCGGCTGCTCGGGCCGGACGACGCGAAGGTGCTGCTGCCCTGAGAAGCGCCACCGCCACCGGCGTCGGGACGGCCGGTGGCGGCGGGGGAGCGGGGGCGATCAGGGGGTCGCGCTCGTGGCCGGCGGCACCGTGGTGCCGGTCGTCCTGGCCGAGGTGGTGCCCGTGCCGGTGGTGCCCGTGCCGGTGGTGCCCGCGCCGGTCGTCGTCGTTCCGGTCGTTGAGGTCGTTCCGGTCGTTGAGGTCGTTCCGGTGGGGCTCTTGGCGATCGTCGTGGCCGTTTCGCTGGGGCCCTTGGTGGTTGGGGCCGCGGTCTCGGTCTGGGTGGAGGGGCCGGAGGTACCCGTCGTCGATGAGGTGCCGGACGGCGTGCCGGAGGACGAGGTCGCGCCGGAGGAGGTGGCGCCGGAGGTCGTGGCCCCCGAGGACGTCGCGCCCGAGGAGGTGGCGCCCGAGGAGGTGGCGCCGGAGGAGGTGGCGCCGGAGGTCGTGGCCCCCGAGGACGTCGCGCCCGACGAGGTGGCGCCGGAGGTCGTGGCCCCCGAGGACGTCGCGCCCGAGGACGTCGCCCCGGACGTCGAGGCCGTCGCCGTCGGAGTAGTCGGCTTCCACGGCGCCGGCGGCGGGATGCCCGGCACCAGCGGCCCCTGCGGCGGTCCGACGTGCTTGTCCACGATGTCGATCCGCCCGGTCAGCCGGGAGAACCAGCCGCCGGTCTCGATGTTCACCAGGATGATCTCGGTCACCGGCTTCGGAGCCGGCACCACCACGATCAGCGTGGTCGGCTCGAAGCCCGTCCAGGCCTTCCCCGTGTACTTGGCGTTGCTCACCAGGACCGCCGGCTTCAACGGGTTGCCGCAGGCACAGCGCACCCGGGGCACGCCCTGGGAGTCCACCAGGACGGCCGTGCCCGCCTGCAGCACGGACTGGTACTCGACCACCGCGCCGCTCTTGTAGCTGTGATTGGTCACCCGGGTGTCCACCCGGAGGTACGCCGAGGTCAGCGAGCGCAGGTAGGACGGGATCGCGGACTGTTCGATGCCCGCCGCCGAGGCCCAGGCCCGTCCGCCGTCACCACTGGACACCATGCCGATCAGCCGCTCGGTGTCGCAGCTGGGACGGCCCATCGTCCCGCCGTACAGCCCGGCCGAGCTGCCCTGCACGCTGTGCAGGACGGCCGGGGAGCTGGTCTTGGGGGTGCCGCCCGGTTGCGCCGCCGCGCTGGTGGGCGTGGGAGCCGGGGCGCTCACGCCCTGGGTTTCCACCGATGGGGTGAACGGCGCCGGTCCGGGGTCGGCCGGGGTCTGGAGGGCGACCTCGTTGGCGGTCGGGATGGCCTCGTGCTTGCCGCCCTGGTTGGTGACGACCAGCACGGTGGCCACCACGGCCGCCACCAGCACGCCCGCCGCCACCGACAGGCCCTTCCCGGAGCGCCACCACGGTGTGCGCGGCCCGCGCCCGCCGCCCGAACCACCGCCGCCCGCGCCGGCGGCGGACGACCCGCCCGGCCCGGAGGGCGGTGGTGGTACGGACGGCGGTCCGCCCGTACCACCACCCGACGGCGGTCCGGCCAGCGGGCCGGACGGGGGACCGGTGGGCGGCTCGCTGGGCGGGCCGGAGGGAGGCGGTTGGGAACTCATCGAGGCTCCGTTTCGCAGGCGGCCGGCGGGAACGGCCGGCACAGGAAGCTCCTGCCACTGGAGTTCCCTTTCTCCCCTGGTCCCCCGCTCGCCGCAACAGCAGGTGGCCCTGTCGTCGCCGAGCGTGCCCCGCGGCAGTCGGTCACCCTGGGAACGGACCAGCACCGTTCGAGCAGAGGGAGGCGGCATGCAGCAGCCCACCACCGGGGTCGCCGGCCCGCCCGGAGCCGTCCGCGGCTGGCTGGACGCGCTCGCCGTGGTGCTGGCCGGGCTCGTCGCGATGGCGGCGGTGGCCGCGTCGGGCCTCTGGCTGGCCGGCGCCGGCGACCTCCCGGAGGGCGGCTTCCCGCCCGTGCTGGCCGCGACGCTGGCGCTGGCCGTCGGCGGTTCGGTCCAGCTCGACGGCGGCGCGGGCAGCTTCGCCGCGGTGGACGCCGGGGTGACCGCGATGCCGCTGAGCGTCTCGCTGGTCGGCGCGGTCGTGATGGCCGAGGTGTTCCTGCGCCAACTGCGCTTCCGGGCGGTGGCCGGGGGCGGTGAACTGCTCGGCCGGGTCGCCCGGACGGTGGTGCTCTGGCTGCTCGCCCTGGTGCTGATCACCGTCACCGCCAAGCACACCTTCGTGATCGAACTCGGCGGCAGTCTGGTGCAGACCATCGGCGGCGTGCTCGGGCTCACCCCGGAGGTCGGCTTCCACGCGGAGGGCGTCACCACGATCGGCATCGGGCTGGCCTGGCTGCTGCTGGTGCTCGCGGCGGTCTTCGCGGTGTCCCGCCGGGCGCCGCTGCCGCGCGGTCTGCTGCGCTACCAACTCGCCGTCCGCCCGGCCGCGTTCGCTCTCTGGATGGTGCTGCTGGGATACGTGGCGATCGGCGCGGCGGCCGGGATCGTCACCGCGATCGTGCACGGCGACGCCCGGCGGACGATGGCCGTGCTGCTGCTCGCCCTGCCCGACCTGGTCTGGCTCGCCTTCGGTCTCGGCCTCGGCGCGGCCTGGCACGGCCGGCTGGTCGGCGCGCTGGGCCTGCCCGTCCCCAAGCCGCTCAGCGCGGTGCTGCGCGCCCCCGGCGGGCAGGAGGCGACCATCGACCTCGGCACCCTGGCGGAGCACGACGCGCGCATCTGGTGGCTGCTGCCACTGGCCGCCGTTCTGCTGGTCGCCGCGGCCTTCCTCGCCGCCCGCCGCTCCCCGCGCACCGTGCGGCTGTGGCAGCACGCCGTCCGCTTCGCCCTGGCCACCGCCGTCACCATGCTGCTGGTGGGCCTGTGGACCCGGATGGACGCCGACTACGGGCTGTCCGTGCTGGGCGTCGGCCTGGGACAGGGCGGCTTGGGAGACCTGCTCAGCTCCGTCCTCGGCGGCAGCGATCCGGTGGCGGCGCTGGGCAGCGGCAGCCTGACGCTGCGCCCGGTCCTGTGGATGGCGGTGCCGCTGGCGGCGGGCTGGGGACTGCTGACCGGGCTGCTCGGGGCGCTGCTCGCCTCGCGGGTGCGGCGGCGCGGGGAGGTCACCGAGGCGACGGCTGTGCCGGAGGGGCCGGAGGGGCCGGAGGTCACCGAGGGGACGACGGGCGGCTGAGCCCGGCTGCGGGTCGCCCGTCCAGGGTTCGGAGCCGTCCGGCCCGGGTGCGTGGCTGTCCGTTCCGGGTTCGGAGCCGTCCGTCCGGGTTCAGACCAGCTCGGCGATCAGGACCACCGCCGCCGGGACGGCCTGGCCGAGGGCTCCGCGCCACAACTTCGGCTCGGAGACGAACAGGGTCGTCCCGCCGGCCACCATGAAGGCGGCGATGTAGAGGATCAGCGGCCTCCCCGACCCGGAGTGCCCGGTGTGCAGCAGGACCAGGCCGGTGACCAGGCCGAGGGCCAGGAACAGGTTGTAGAAGCCGACGTTGAACCGCCACAGCCGGACCTCCGGGGCGTCCGCGGTGCTGCCGGTGAGCAGGTAGCGCACTCGCGGGTGCCCGTACAGGTAGCTCTCCAGCGGCCACACCACCAGGTGGATCGCGGCGGCGAGCATGGCGAAGAGCTGGCTGACGGCGTTCATGGTCGAAGGCTTCCTAACGCTCCCGGGGCGGAGGGTGGACGACCGGGGCGGCCCAGGCGGGCGGCTCCGGGACCTGGGCGGGGCCGGGAGCCCGGGCGACCGCCGGGACGACCCGGGTGGGCGGTCCGTTCCCGGTCCACCCCGACCACGGGGTGGGGGCGCCGGCCGCCCGCAGCTCGGCGACGAACCGCAGGCAGTCCGGGTAGCGGTCCTCGGGGGCCTTGGCGAGCGCCCGGGCGACCACCTCCCCGACCGCCTCGGGGAGGTCCGGTCGGTGCCGGTGCAGGTCGGGCGGCGGGTCGTTGAGGTGGGCCCAGAGCAGCGCGAGGTCGCTCTCCCGGCGGAACGGCGGGGTGCCCGCGAGCATCTCGAAGACCACGCAGCCGAGGCCGTACTGGTCGCAGCGCCCGTCCAGAGGCTGGCCGGAGATCTGCTCGGGCGCGGCGTAGTCGAGCGTTCCGACGATCTGGCCGACGTTGGTCAGCCCGCTCAGCGACAGTGACTTCTTGGTGAGGCCGAAGTCCGCCAGGTAGAGGTGCTCGGGGTGCTCGCTGTCGGTGCCGGCGGCGACCAGGACGTTGCCCGGCTTGACGTCCCGGTGCACCAGCCCGCGGCGGTGGGCGGCGTCCAGCGCGGAGGCGACCTGCAGGGCCAGCCGGGCGGTGCGCTCGACCGGGAGCGGGGCGTCCCGGTTGATCAGGGCGCGCAGGTCGCCGCCCTCGACGTAGCGCATCGCCAGGTAGAGGATGCCGTCGTGCTCGCCGGCCCCGAACACCGGGACGATGTGCGGGTGGTCGATCCCGGCGGCGGCCTCGGACTCGTGCATGAAGCGCAGGCGGAACACCTCGTTGCGGGCCAGTTCCGGAGCCAGCAGCTTGACCGCGACGGTCCGGCCGAGCCGCAGGTCCTTGGCCCGGTAGACCACGGCCATCCCGCCGCGCCCGATCTCCTGCTCCAGGCGGTAGTCGGCCACCTGCCGCCCGACCAGGCCGGCCGGCAGGCCGGGGGCGGACGCCGGTGTCGGCGTCGGCGTCGGATCGGCGGGGATCACGGCGCGCCGGTCCGGGTCGGCGAGTACGGGTCGGGCTGCCGCGGGTCGGGCTGCCGAGGGCCGGGTTGCTGCGGGTCAGGCTGCCGCGGCTCGTGCACCGGCGGGTCGGCCTCCGGTGCGGCTGCCGGTGCGGCTGTCGGCGCGGGAAGCTGTTCCGGCGGCCGGTCGGTGGCCGCGTACGCCTGTAGCTGCAGCCCGTCGCAGTAGCACCAGCGGTCGTGCACCGGGTCGAACAGCCAGAGCGTCTCGCCGTCCGCCACCAGGCCGATCCGCAGGCCGCGGGTCCGCTCCCGGAAGGCCTCCAAGTCCAGGGTGCCCGCGGCGAGGTCCTCCAGCAGGGCGCGGTGGCGGGAGAGCGCGGCCTCGGCCTCGGCGAGCGCGGGGCGCGGGTCGGCGGTGCGGGTGGGCGGGCCGTCCGCACCCGGTGGCGGCTGGGGGAGGACGACCAGCAGCCGGGCGTCCACCCAGGCGGTCCAGCCGTTGGAGCAGAGCACCTGGGCCCAGTCGCCCTGCCGGGCGATCAGCCGGACCGGGAGGAGCGGGTCCAGCCGGGCGGCGGGCCGTGCCGGGTCCGGGGCCGTCCAGGTCGCCATGCCGTCCGGCGGGGCGACGTGGGTGGGGCGGAACGCGAACTCGTCCATCGGCGGCCGGCTTCCCTCCTGCGCGCGAGCCGGAGCCGACGGCAGGGGCGGCGCGCGGCATCGGAACCGCAGTTCGATTCCACTCTACCGGCGGGCGCCGGGGCGGCTACCTGCGCATGACCACCGGTTCGTGCCGCCGCAGCAGGGCGAGCACCGCCAGCCCGTACGCCGCCGCGAGGGCGGCCAGCGCGGCCATGCTGATCAGCCAGCCGGTCCGTTCGGGGCGGAACGCCGGGTCCGCGGTGATCGGGGACGGCACCGTGAGCCGGCCCAGGTCGACGGTGCGGGCCATGGCCGACAGGCCCCACCGGGACGGGACGAACCAGGCGAACTGCTCCAGCCCCGGCACGCCGTGCAGCTTCAGCATCAGACCGCTGAACACCACCTGGACGATCGCCAGCAGCACCAGCAGCGGCATCGTGGTCTCCTCCTTGCCGACGGCGGCGGAGACCACCAGGCCGAGCACCATCGAGGTGAACGCGAGCAGCGCGACCGCGATGATCAGCTCCGGCAGCTGCGGCAGCAGCACGCCCGTCGTCACCGGCGGCGGGGCGTTCGGCCGGGCCGGCGCGGAGAGCGTCACCCCGGCCAGGCCGACCACGGTCAGCAGCGCGGCCTGGACCACCGTGACCGCGCCGAGCACCACCACCTTGGACACCAGGTAGGCCGACCTGGACAGGCCGACCACCCGCTCCCGCCGGTAGATCGCGCGCTCCTTGACCACCTCGCGCACCGCGTTGGCCGAGCCGGTGAGCACCCCGCCGAGGCAGAGCGTGAGCAGGCAGTTGATGGCGTTCTCGTCGGTGAGCCGCGAGCCGGCCATCGCCCGGCACATCACGCCGATGACGAACGGCAGCACCAGCATGACGGTGAGGAACAGCCGGTCGGCGGCGAGCACCGCGGCGTACCGGCGCACCAGCGTGCTCAGCTGGGCGAACCAGCCCTGCGGCTTCTCCCGGCCGATGGCGGGCGGCGGCGCCGCGGCGGACGCGGCCGGAGCGGGCAGCGGGTGTGCCGCCTCGGCCGTCACGTACCGCCGGTACTCCGGCGAGGCCAGGTAGCGCTGCCGGCTGCGGCCCTCGGTGTCGTTCTCGAACTCCTCGAAGGCCTCCGGCCACTCGTCCTGCCCGAAGTACGCCAGCGCCTCGGTGGGCGGGCCGTAGTAGGCGGTCCGGCCGCCGGGGGCGAGCACCAGTAGCCGGTCGCAGACGTTGAGGCTCAGCACGCTGTGCGTCACCACGACCACCGTCCGTCCGTCGTCGGCCAGTTCGCGCAGCAGGCGCATCACCGAGCGCTCCATGCCCGGGTCCAGACCGGAGGTCGGCTCGTCGAGGAACAGCAGCGAGGGCTTGGTGAGCAGCTCCAGCGCGATGCTGACCCGCTTGCGCTGGCCGCCGGAGAGGCTGGCGATCACCTGCTGCTCCCGGCCGTCCAGGCCCAGTTCGCGGATCACCTCGGAGACCCTGGTCTCCCGCTCGTGCCGGGCGGTGTCCCCGGGGAAGCGCAACTCGGCGGCGAAGGACAGCGCGCGGCGGACGGTGAGCTGGGTGTGCAGGATGTCGTCCTGGGGGACGAGACCGATCCGGCGCCGCAGCTCGGCGTAGTCGCGGTACAGGTCGCGCCCGTCGTACAGCACGGTGCCCTGGTCGGCGGGGCGCAGCCCGGTGAGCGCGTTCAGCAGGGTGGACTTGCCGGCGCCGCTCGGGCCGGCCACCGCCAGCAGGGTCCTCTCGGCGAGCGGGAAGCCGACGTCGTCCAGCAGCACCCGGTGGTCCGGACCGACCCGGACGACCAGGTGCTGGACGTCCAGGGAGATCTCGCCGGTGTCGGTGTACTCGACCAGCCGGCCGTCGGCCAGGCAGAGCGCGAAGTGGCCGATGCCGACGATGTCGGCCTGGCCGACCGGGGCGCGCCGGACCGGGCGGCCGTTGAGGTAGCTGCCGTTGTGGCTGTCCAGGTCGACGATCTCGTGCCCGCCGCCCGGCAGTTCGCGCAGCTCGGCGTGGTGCCGGGAGACCACCAGGTCGTCCAGGACGAGGTCGTTGTCCGGCGAGCGGCCGATCCGCACGGTGCGGCGGGGCAGCTCCAGTACGGCGCTCGGGCTGCGGAAGGTGCCGGAGCTCTGTGGCGCGGCCAGGGCGGTGCGTTCGCCGGGTGCGGGGGCCGGCAGTCCGGCGAAGGTCGCGGCCGGCCCGGTGGCCGGGTCGCCGAAGCGCAGCCGGGTGCCCGGGCCGACGTCCTCGTGGTCGACCCGGCGGCCCTGGTCGAAGGTGCCGTTGGTGCTGCCGACGTCCTCCAGCAGCCAGTGGCCGTCGTCGGCGTGCAGCACCGCGTGGTGCCAGGAGACCCGGGGGTCGTCCAGCACGATCTCGCTGGTCGGGTCGCGGCCCAGGTGGTAGGCCCGGGTCGGGTCGATCAGCCGGGACTCGTGGTCGGTGACCAGGACGAGGGGCGGCGCGGTGGGCGCGCCGGGGCGCTGTCCCATGCTGGGCATTCTATCGTCGGCGCCCGTGAACGGCCTTTCCGGATCCTGACATTGGACTGGACCACTGCCTCGGCGCGGCACTATCGTTCGGCGTGCCCGCAGGCCGAACCACCGGATGGGAACCATGACGATCTGGCCGCAGCCGCGCAGCTCCCGGACCGTCCGAGCCGGCCGGGCCGACGGCAGGGTACTGCGACTGGGCCTGATGGACACCATGCTCGCGGACCTCGCCGTCTCGGTGGTGCTCTGCTTCGACCGGCCGCTGGACGAGGACCGGCTCGCCGCCGGGCTCGCCCTCGCCCTGGACCGGGTGCCGGTGTTCGCCGGACGGCTGCGCACCGACGGCGGCGCCCTGCGGGCGGTCTGCGACGACTCCGGCGTACCGCTGGAGGCCTGCACCGTGGACGGCACTCTCGCCGAGGCGATGGGCCGGGTGCCGGCAGCCGGCTCCGGACTGGTCGACCCGGTGGACGCGGTGGCCGCACGCACCGGCGACGCCCCGCTGCTCGCCGTACGGATCACCCGCACGGCCGACGGCGGCACGGTGCTCGGCTGCTCCTGGCACCACGCGATCGGGGATCTCCACAGCTTCATGCTGCTGCTGCGGATCTGGTCGGCGGCGGTCGAGGGCGAACCGCTGCCGGAGGCCGAACTCGTCGCCGACCAGGACGCGTTGCTGGACGCGGTGCTGCCGGCCGAGGACTGCGGACGCCCCGGATTCCGGGTGCCGTCGGCGGCTGAGGCGGAGCAGCTGGCCCGCGAGGTGGCGGCCGGCCCGCGCGCCAACCGAACCGTCCAGATCGCCTTCACGGATGCCGAAGTCGCCCGGATGCGCGAGGAGTTCGGCGCGGCCGCCGGGCGCCGGCTGTCCGCCGGGGACGTGCTCTGCGCCCATGTCCTCGCCACTCTGCGGGAGGTGGACGGCGACCAGGCCGAGCGGATGCTCACCGTCCCGGTCAACGCCCGCCGCTGGCTGGGGCTCTCGCCCGCCCTGGTGGGCAACCTGCTGAGCGAGGTGCACGTGCCGCACCGGCCGAAGGACGGACCGGCGGTTCTGGCGGGCCAACTGCGGTCAGCGGTCGAGGAGTTCCCGGCCGCCCACCTCAACCTCCGTGCCAACCTGGACTTCCTGGCCGGGCTGGGCCGTTCCCGGCTGGGCGAGTGCGTGCCGCTGGGATTCGACCCGAAGGAGCGCCGGTTCAGCTTCTCCAACTGGAGCCGCTTCGGCGCCTATCGGCTGAGCTTCGGGGGCGGTCCGCCGGTGTTCTTCAGTCCGGCCGCCAACTACCCGCTGCCCTGGGTCAGTTGGACGATCGAGGGGTACCGCGGCGAGGGCTGGCTGAGCACCGTGGTGCTGCCCGCCCGGCTCGCCGCCCGGCTGCGCGGGGCGGACGGCCGGGCGGTGCTGCACCGGTTCCGGTCGGCGGCCGACCAGCCGCCCGCCTCGGCGGCGGTGCTGCCGAAGGTGCTGTGACAGCACGGCCCGCGCGGGTCCGCTCAGAAGGACCGCTCGATCGCGGTCCACAGCCGCAGCCGGGCCTCCAGCGCCGCCCGTACGGTCTCGGCGCAGGAGTCCCAGACGGCCTGGTCGTCGCCGCACAGGTCGATCAGCATTTGCATCGCCATCGGGGTGTGCTGCTCACCGTCCACCTCGATGTGGCGGGCCAGGTAGTCCTTGAACACGGTGAGCACACCCTCGGGGTCGTCGATGCCGACCACCTGGGTGAACATGTCCGGGATGAGGTCCTCGCGGCCGAAGGCGAAGGCGGCGGCCCGGCAGTGCACCGGCGCGTTCTCCACGATCGACCAGGTGACGGAGGTGAACTCGACAGCGGGCCCTGGCACTCCGGCCGCCTTGAGGGCCTCCGGCACGGACCGGCCGGAGCCCAGCAGGGCCAGGAAGTCCGTCACCGGGCGGGGGTCGGCGCCGGCCTGCCGCATGCCCTCGACGTACAGCTCGAAGTGGCTGGTGAAGCCCTCGCCCAGCTCGTCGCTCTCCTCCACCAGGACGATCTCGTTGATCAGCCGGCGGCTGGCGGTCGGGCCGCTCGGGAGCCACGGCACGTCCACGCAGGTGAGGTCGCGCTGCAGGCTCTTGAGCAGCGACATGAAGTCCCAGACGGCGAAGACGTGGCTGTCCAGGAAGGTGCGGACCCGCTCGATGCTGGTGAGCGAGCGGTACACCGAGTGCTCGACGACCTCGCGGCGCAGCGGGTCGATGGCCTGCTGGAGGCTGGTCAGGCCGGGGTGGGAGCGGTCCCAGTGGTAGCGGTTGGTGGTCATCGGTGCTCCTGTCTCGGGGGTGTTCCGGAGGTCAGTTGGCCTTCATGACGGACCGCAGCGCGTGCCGCAGCTGCTCGCGGCTCGGCTGGACGGCCCGGTCCAGGGCGGGGGCGAAGGGGAGCACCGCGCCGTCCGGGCGGGTGATCCGGCGCGGCGGGGCGAGCAGGCGCATCTCCTCGGCGGCGGTGGCCAGTACCTCGGCGCCGAAGCCGCAGCTGCGGTTGGAGTCGTCCACGACGACCAGCCGGCCGGTGCGCTCCAGCGATTCGGCGAGGGCCGGCCAGTCGAAGGGGTGGACGGTGCGGGGGTCGAGGACCTCCACCGAGAGCTCCGGGGCCAGCTCCTCGGCGACGGCCAGGGCGTCGTGCACCAGGTGCCCGAGGGCGACCACGGTGACATCGGTGCCCGGGCGGTGGATCCGGGCCCGCCCGAGCGGGACGGGCGCCAGCTCCCAGGTGACGGTCTCGCGCACCGGCAGGGCCGCGGCCGGGGCGAACACCACCACCGGGTCCGGATCGCGGATCGCGGAGCGCAACAGTCCGTAGGCGTCGGTCGGGGTGGCGGGTACCACGGTCTTCACCCCGGCATGGGCGAACAGGCTGTACGGGTGGTCGGAGTGCTGCCCGGCCCAGCCGTCCCGGGAGCCCGAGCCGGGCACCAGACAGGTCAGCGGGACGGCCGCCTGGCCGCCGGTCATCAGCGAGAACTTGTGGGCCTGGTTGACGAGTTGCTCGAAGACCAGGAACAGCAGAGAGGGGATCTGGAACTCCAGCACCGGCCGCCGCCCGGCCAGCGCGGCGCCCATCGCCATCGCGGTGAAGGCCTGTTCGGACAGCGGGGTGTCCACGATCCGCCCGGGTCCGAAGCGGTCCAGCAGGCCCAGGGTCGGGCCGGCCATGCCCGCGCCGATGTCCTCGCCGAACACGCAGACCGCCGGGTCCTCGGCGAGTTCGTCGGCCAGCGCCCGGTTGAGCGCCTTGGTGTACGAGAGCCTGGTCACGCCGACACCCCCGCCCGGGGCCGCAGGCCGTCGGCGTACAGGTGGTCCAGGGCGCCGGTCGGGTCCGGGTGGGCCGAGGCGAGCGCGAACTCCTCGGCGGCGGCCAGCTGTTCGGCCACCGAGCGGTCCAGCTCGGCGACCGTCGCGACGGCGAGCGGGGCGGCGGCCCGGGGCAGTGGGTCCCGCTCGCGCCAGGCCGCGACCTCCTCGGGGGTGCGGTAGCGCAGCTTCATCCGGCGCTCCATGGTGTGGTGGCCCTCGTAGCGGTAGGTGCGGCATTCCAGGAAGCCCGGGCCGCCGCCCGAGCGGGCCCGTTCGACGGCGCGCAGGGCGGCGGCGCGCACGGCCTCGGTGTCCATGCCGTCCACCTGCTCGGCGGGGATGCCGAAGGCCGCGGCCCGGCCGGTGGCACTGCCCGCGACGGCGGTGGCGGCGGGCAGGGTGGTGGCGTAGCCGTTGTTCTCGCAGACGAAGACCACCGGCAGCCGCCACATCGCCGCCAGGTTGAACGATTCCAGCAGCACGCCCTGGTTGAGCGCGCCGTCGCCGAAGAAGGCCACCGCCACCGAGTCGTCCGCGGTCCCGGCATGCTGCGCGGCCCAGGCGGCCCAGGCGGCGCCGACCGCGATCGGGGCCCCGGCGCCGACGATGCCGTTGGCGCCGAGGATGCCCAGCGAGAGGTCGGCGGCGTGCATCGAGCCGCCCCGGCCGCCGTTCAACCCGTCGACACGGCCCATGAGTTCGGCGAGCAGTCGGTGCGGGGCGGCGCCCCGGGCGAGGACGTGGCCGTGGCCGCGGTGGGTGCTGGTGAGCCGGTCGGCCGGGCCGAGCGCCGAGCAGACGCCGACCGCGACGGCCTCCTGCCCGATGTACGGGTGGATGCCGCCGGGGATCGCGCCGGACTTCACCAGGCCGAGCGCCAGCTCCTCGAAGCCGCGGATCAGCCGCAGCATCCGGTAGCGCTCGGCCGGGGTGGCCAGGGGCGCGGTGCCGTCGCGGGACGGTGTGGTCACAGCGTCCCCCGCCAGACCGTCGGGCAGTAGTCCGGGTCGGCGTAGTCCGGCCGGTCGTCGGCGGTGCGGCGCACCAGCACGTCGTGGTTGTACACCACCGGGCCGCCGTCCGGGCGTTCGTGCCGGCGGTACTCGTTGGCGCCGTCCTGGAGGTGCAGCGACACGGCCCGGCGGGGGAAGGCCGCCAGGTTGGGGCCGCTGCCGTGGTAGGTGCGGCAGTGGTGGAAGGACATGTGGCCGCGCGGGATCAGCATCGGGACCTTGCGCACCCGCTGCCCGTTGAACGCGGCGTTGGCGTCCAGGATGGCGTCCAGCTCGGAGTTGTCGCGGTCGGCGAAGTGCCGGGTGGAGTCCTCGCCGGAGGGCAGCTCCCGCCAGCGGTGGCTGCCGTCGACCATGGTGATGGTGCCGTTCTCCTCGCGGCAGTCGTGGAACGGGATGAAGGCGGTGAGCATCTCCTCGGAGGACGAGGTCTGCCAGTAGTGCTTGTCGAAGTGCCACGGCACCCGGTTGCTGGGCTCCCCGGGCACCGGCGGCTTGTAGATCAGGGTGGACTGGAAGATCCGGATCTCCTCCGCCCCGGCCAGCAGCGCGGCCACCGCCCCGACCAGCGGCTTGCGCAGGATCGCGCCGATCGCGTCGCTCTCGTGGTGGACGTAGTCGTTGTGCCGCTGGACCGGCCCGTGCGAGGGCTCCCAGGCGGCCAACCGGGGCGGGCGGACGGGCAGTCGGCGGTCCCGGTGGCCCGCGTAGTACAGCTCGGTGGCGGCCTGGAGGGCGTCCAGCTCCTCGTCGCCGAACAGCCGGCGGGAGAGGTACCAGCCGTGCTCGCGGTAGTGCGCCACATCCTCGGGGGTGGGCAGCAGGGCCTGTTCGGCGGCGGTGAGGCGGAACTCGGTGGCGGTGGTCATCGGTGGTGCTTCCCTTCTGGGGCGGTCAGCCGGCGGTGACGGAGGTCTGGCGCTCGACCGCCTCGTACAGCGCCTTGATGTTCGCGGTGCCGAACGTGCCCGCGCCCTGGCGCTCGATCAGCTCCAGGAAGGAGGTGCGCCGGGGGTGGGTCGAGCGGGCGAAGATCTGGAACAGCTGGCCGCCGTGGTCCTGGTCGACCAGGACGTGCAGGTCGCGCAGGGTCTCCACCGGGATGGCCGTGCCGCCGAGCCGCTCGGTGAGGGCGTCGAAGTAGGCGCCCGGGGTGGTGAGGAACTCCACCCCGCGGGAGCGGATCGTTCGGACGGCGGTGGCGATGTCCCGGGTGCTGAAGGCCAGGTGCTGCACCCCGGCGCCGCCGTGGGCGGCCAGGAACTCGTCGATCTGGCCGGGGCGGCGGGCGGTGTCGGGCTCGATCAGGGTGAAGGTGACCAGGCCGGAGGCGTTCTGCACCACGGTGGAGTCCATCGCCTGTTCGCCGACCTCGATGTACTCCTCGAAGATCGCGTGGAAGCCGAGCGCGGCCTCGCAGAACCGTACGGCGTCGGCGAGTTCACCGCCGGGCAGGCAGATCGCGACGTGGTCGAGGGCCTCCAGCAGGCCCGGTTCGGCGGGTTCCGCGGGTTCCGCGGCATCGGTGTCGTGCATCGAGGTGAAGCGCAGGGCGGTGTCGCCGAAGCCGGCGATCAGGCAGGCCTCCCGGTCCAGCACTCGGGCGCCGTGCCGTTCGGCCCGCTCCAGGGCGGCTCGCGGGTCGTCGCAGCCGAGGGCGAGGGCGGCCACGCCGTCCCCGTGCCGGGCGACGTAGGCGGACACCGGGTGGCCGGGGTCGGCGGCGGAGGTCAGCCGCAGCCGGATCGAGCCCTGGCGCAGGTCGATGGTGCGGGTGCCGTCTGCCGAGGTGTTCGGGGGGCCGGTGGTGAAGTCGTAGTCGGCGTGCAGGGCGGCGGCGGTCTTGTCGGCGTCCGCGCAGTGGAACTCGACGCGGGCGATGGTCTGGATGGACAACGGGTTCTCCCCCCGGAGGGATGTCGGGTCGAGCGCGTGGTGGTGCGGTTGGCGCAGTGGCCGGTCACCGGCCGGTCGGCCGGACGGAGGCCGGGCCGAGGATCAGGCTCAGGTTGTGGCCGCCGAAGGCGAAGGCGTTGCTCAGCGCGGCGCGCACCGGGCCGGACCGGGCGGCGCCCCGGACGTGGTCCAGGTCGCAGGCCGGGTCGGGGTCGGTGAGGTTGAGCGTCGGCGGCAGCGTCCCCCTCGCCACCGCCAGGGCCGTCACCGCCGCCTCCAACGCGCCTGCGGCGCCCAGGAGATGGCCGGTGGCGCCCTTGGTGGAGCTGACCGCCGGCCGGTGCCCGCCGAAGACGGCGTGCAGGGCGGCGGTCTCCGCCACGTCACCGAGCCTGGTGCCGGTGCCGTGGGCGTTCACGTAGTCGATGTCGCCCGGGGTGAGCCCCGCGTTGGCGAGGGCGCCGCGCATCGCGTCGGCGGCGCCGGAGCCGTCCGGGCGGGGCATGGTCGGGTGGTGGGCGTCGGTGGAGGCGCCCCAGCCGAGCACGTCGGCGTACCCGGTGGCCCCGCGCGCGGCGGCGTGGGTGGCGCTCTCCAGGACGAGGACGGCGCTGCCCTCGCCGAGTACGAACCCGTTGCGGCGGGCGTCGAAGGGCCGGCTGGACTGTTCCGGGTCATCCCAACCCTGGGCCAGGGCACGGGCGTTGGTGAAGGCGGCGGCGATGGTCGGGTGCAGCGATGACTCGGTGCCGCCGCACACCACCACGTCGGCGTCGCCCGCGCGGATCAGTCGCAGCCCCTCGGCGATCGCCTGGGCTCCGGCCGCGCAGGCCGTCACGACGGCCGAACTGTAGCCGCGGATCCCGTGCTTGATGGCGATCCGGGCGGCGGCCATGTTGGACAGCATGCCCGGCAGCAGGTACGGGCTGACGCCGGGGCGGCCGCGGTCCAGCCGTCGGTGGGACTGCTGCTCGAAGGTCTCCAGGCCGCCGCCCCCGGTGGCCAGCACCACGGCGGTGCGGTACGGGTCCGCGTCCCGGCCGACCTCCAGGGCGGCGTCGGCGAGCGCGTCGTCGGCGGCGGCCAGGGCGAGCAGCACGAACCGGTCCACGCAGCGGGTCTCGGTGGGCGGCAGCACCTCGCGGCCGTCCACCGCGGGGGCGATCCCGGCGGCGGGCAGCCAGCCGTGCGCGGGGTGGCCCTCGGGGACGGCGCGCAGGCCGGAGCGGCCGGCGGCCAGGGCGTCGAACACCTCGGCGGGCTTGCGGCCGAGCGGCGAGACCAGGCCGATGCCGGTGATGACAGCTGCTTCGTGGGCGAACGGGCCTGCCTCGTTGCGCTCGGCAGGGGCGTTCGCCCGGGCGCGCCTCTTGGTGCTGAGCTCGCTCCGCTCGCTCACCGGGCGTTCACCGCCGCCAGGTGGCGCCGACGCAGCAGCACCTTGCGGACCTTGCCGGTCGGGCCGAGCGGGAGGTCGTCCCCGGTGACCGCGAGGACCTTGCAGACGGTCGCTGCGGTGGCCTCGTCGAGGGCGGCGACCACCGCCTTGGCGCGGTCGGCGTCCGGGCCGTCGCCCCGGTCGGCGTCCTCGGTGAGGAGCAGCAGCACGTCGGTGACCACCTGCTCGCCGTCCCGGACCGCGACCACCGTGCAGTCCAGCACGTCCGGGCGGGCGGCCAGCACCCGCTCCTCCGACATCGCGGTGAACAGCCGCTTGCCGTCGCCGAGTTCGAGCGAGTCCACGGCCCGGTCGACGTGGTAGTAGTAGCCCTCCTCGTCCCGGTACATCAGGTCCCCGGTGAGGAAGCGCCCGCGCAGCCGGGTGCGGAAGGTGGTGGCCGAGTCGTTCCAGTAGCCGAGCGCCAGGGTCGGTGAGGAGGTGGCGAGTTCGCCGACCTCGCCGGGGCCGAGCGGCTCGCCGTCCGGGCCGACCACGACGCAGTCGACGAAGGCGTGCGGGCGGCCGACGCAGCGCCCGTAGCGCTCGGTGCCGGGGCCGTGGGTGATGAAGAAGTGGGAGTGGCCCATCTCGGTGGAGCCCAGGCCGTCCACGAACAGCGAGCCGGGCAGTCGGGTGCGGCCCTCGCGGGTGACGCCCGCCCGGCTGCCGGTGGCGATCAGCCGGCGGATGTGCACCTCGTGGGCGCAGTCGCCGGTGTTCCACCAGAGTGCGACGGAGTTCAAGTCCCGTGCGGCGAGGTCGTGGTGGGCGAGGTCGGCCCAGGTGGCGGCGAAGCCGACCACCCCGGTGGGGCGCCAGCGCTCGATCGCGTCCAGCACCCCGGCGCCGGACTGGCTGGAGAGGCAGGCGAGTTCGGTGTGCGAGCTGAGCGCGAGGTTGAGCGCGATCAGGGTCGCGGCGTGCGGGGCGGGCAGGGCGCTGAGCATCCGGTCCTGGCCCTGCGGGCGGGGCAGCCGCAGCCGGTGGCGGATCGCCGCGTACAGGCTGGCGTGGGAGTGGACGACGGCCTTCGGCAGGCCGGTGGTACCGGAGGAGTGGGTGATCGCCACCGGGTCGTCGGACCAGTGCCGGTACGGCTCCGGGGCGGCGGCCGGGTCGCCGGCGCCCAGGGTGGCGATCTCGGGCAGCAGCGGTGCGCCCGGGTCGTGGCCGGCCAGGGCGGCCAGGTGGGCCGGGTCGGCGAGTACCCCGGCCGCGCGGATCCCGGCGATGTAGCGGGCGGCGCGCTCGGCGTCCAGGTTGGGGTTGAGCAGTGCGGGGACGGCGCCGAGCCGGGCCAGGGCGAGGAAGGCGAGCACGTGGTCGGCGGCGTCGCTCGCGTAGACCACGACCGGGTCGCGCGGGGTGATGCCGAGGCCGTGCAGGGCGGCGGCGCGGGCCCGGACGGCGCGGTCCAGCTCGCGCAGGGTGAGCGGCTGCCAGGCGGGGTGGTGGTCCACCGGGGTGTCGAAGGTGAGCAGCGGCTCGTCCAGGTCCTGGCCGAGGGCGATCCGGGCGGTCAGCACGTTGCCGGCGCCCACGTCGGGGTCGTCCGCGAGCTGGGTGCGGAGACTGCGGATGGTCACGGGGGTGGATCCCTCCCTCGGGGCCGGGGCGGCCCGGGCGGCTGATCGGGGTGGCAGGGTGCTCCCGGCGCGCGGACGGCGGCGGGTGGTGGGAGTGACGGAGGGCCGGGCGGTCGCTGGTGTGCCGGGTGCGGCTGCGTCAGACGGCGGGCCTCGCTGTTGGCTACGGGCGGCGGTGCCGCCCGGGTTCAGCCGCCCGGGTTCAGTGGCCCGGATCGGGCCGCGCGGGTTCAGCGGCCCGGGTCGAGCCGCCTGGGTTCATCGGCGGGGCGGGTTCATCGGCCGGGTGGGTGAGCAGGACGGCCACCGCGTGGTCGCCGTCGGCGCTCTGCTCGGCGGCGATGGCCAGCACCCGGTCGGCGTCGCCGTCGGCGAGCAGCAGCCCGGCCAGCTCGTACGCGTCATCGGGGACGGTGCCGGGTTCGGCCTCGGCCGCGCTGATCGCCACCACGGGGCCGGTCAGGCCCCAGCGGGCGGCGATGTGCCCGAGGACGGCGTTGGGGTTGGACTGGAAGAACAGCAGGGGGGCCGGGCGACGCCCGGGCTCGGCGCTGCGGTCGATGGCCCGCGCGGTGGCGCGGTCGCCGCTCGCGCTGACGAGCAGCAGGGCGGTCCGCCCGGGGGCGGGCGGCGGGCCGTGGTGGGCGCGCAGGCACTGGTCGGCGGTGTCGGCGATCAGGGGTCCCAGGCCGGTGGCGGCGAAGCCGGGCAGCGGCGGCGGGGGTCCGTGGAGGTCCGGGCCGGGGCGGCGGGCCTCGGCGAGGACGCGGAGCGGGGTGGTGGCAGGGGAGGTCATGGTGTGGGTGGCGGGGTCAGGCGGCGGCCAGTAGCAGGGCGGCGTTGGCGCCGCCGAAGGCGGAGTTGAGGCTGAGCGCGTAGCGGGGCCGGGCGGTGTGCGGGCCGTCCAGGACGAGGTCCAGGCGGACGGCCGGGTCGGGGCCGAGCCAGCCGGCGTTGACCGGGACCAGTCCGGTGTCCAACGCGCCTATGGTGACGGCGAGTTCGAGCAGCGCGGAGGCCTCCAGGGCGTGGCCGTGCACGGACTTGCTGGAGCTGACCGGGAGTTCGGCGGTGTGCGGGCCGAACACCCGGTGCAGGGCGGTGGCTTCGGCCTGGTCGGCGAGGTCGGAGCCGGTGCCGTTGGCGTTGACGTAGCCGACCTCGGCGGGGGCGGCGCCGGCCCGGTTCAGCGCGGCCTCGATCGCCCGGGCCACGCCGGTGCCCTCCGGTTCCGGGCGGCAGACGTGGTGGGCGTCCCCGGTCCGGCCCCAGCCGGCCAGTCGGGCGAGTGCGGGGGCGCCGCGCCGTTCGGCGGCCGGGGCGGCCTCGACCAGGACGGCCGCGGTCGCGTCGCCGAGCAGGGTGCCGGTGCGTCCGGCGCTGAACGGGCGCAGTTCGCCGTCCCGGGCCAGGGCGCGTCCGGCGTCGAAGACGGCGAACACCCCGGGTTCGACCAGGTGGCCGGCCGCGACCAGGACGCGCTGGTGCCGTCCGGCGGCGACCAGCGCGGCGGCGTCGGCGACGGCCGTCGCGGCCGCCACACAGGCGCCGGTGTACACCCGGGTGACGCCCGGTGCGCCCCAGTGGGCGCGCACCCCGGCGGCCACCGCGTCGGCGGTGGCGCGGGTGCGCTCGTCGCTGTGCAGGGCGAGCAGGACGGGCATCGCGGTGCCCTCGGCGGCGGTCAGTCCGGCCTGGCGGCAGGCCTGGCCGACGGCGTCGAGCACGGCCCGGGCGAGCGGGAAGGTACTGGCCAGCGGGACGTCCTCGGGCAGCAGGGCGGCCCGGGTGGTGCGGCGTCCGCTGACGTCGAAGCGGGTCACCTCGCCGAACGCGGTCTTGCCGTGGGCGGCGGCCTCGGTCAGCGCGGCGAGTCCGCGTCCGGCGGCGCTGAGCACGCCGACGCCGGTGACGACCGCCGGTACGGCACGCCGGGCGCCGTCAGTGGTGCCGGCGGCGGCGGCAGCGGTAGCAGCGGCGGTCGGTCCGGGGCCGGTCACGGTCGGGCCCCGGCGCGTTCGGCCAGCACCGCCGAGCGCAGCAGCTCGGTGGCGTCGTCGACGGTCCGCACCGCGCCGAAGTGCTCGTCGTCGAGGTCCAGTCGGATGCGGTAGCGCTGCTCGAACTCGGCTATCAGCCAAGTGAGTTCGAGTGATCCGAGGTCCTCGGGCACGGTGTCGGCGGCGCGCTGCCCGAACGCCGCCAGCATGGTCAGGACCTCGGCCCGGTCGGGGAGGGCGCCGGGGTGCGGAGCCGGGGGGAGGGCGGAGCCGGTCATGCCGCGCTGCCGGTGGCGGCGGGGAGGGCGTCGATCCGCTTGACGACGTCGGCGGTGAACTCGTCCAGCGTCATCATCGCGGTGGTCTCCATCTCGTCCAGGTCGAACTTGATCCCGAACTCGTCCTCGACCTGCACCGAGAGCTCGGCCAGCGCGAGCGATTCGAGGTCCAGTCCGGCCGGGCCGAGGTCGGTGTCCCCGGTGACCTCGGAGACGTCGTACTGCATCTCGGTGAGGGCGGCCAGAACGAACGCGCGGATGCGGTCCTGCATGGTGGTGGGCTCCTTGTCGGGGTTGTCCGGCGGGCGGGGTCGTCCGGCGGGTGGTGCGGGCGGTCAGCGCACGGCGGCCGCGGCGGTGTCGCGCAGGGCGGCCGGGTCGCGCAGCAGCTTTCCGGTGGCGGTGCGGGGGAGGGCGGGCAGCACGGCCAGTCGGCGCGGCCGCTTGTAGGCGGCGAGCCGGCGGGCGAGCCCGTCCTGGACGAGGGCCGGGTCGGCGCCGGCTTCGAGGGCCAGGTAGGCCTCGACCGCCTCGCCGTCGAAGACCACGACGGCCTCGCGGACCTCGGGCAGTGCGCTGAGGGTCTGCTCGACCTCGGTGAGGTCGACCTTCAGCCCGCCGATCGAGACCTGCGAGTCGAGCCGGCCGAGCACGGTGACCAGGCCGGTCGCCCCGTCCAGCGCGGCGGCGTCCCGGGTGTGCAGCCAGCCGTCCGCCCAGCGCGCGGGATCGTCCAGTCCCGGGTACGGCGAGGCCGCCGCGCCGAGCTGCAACTCGCCCGCGACCAGCCGCATCTCCATGCCGTGGACGGGACGCTTGGCCGGGTGCAGCGTACCGTCGAGGTCGGTGGCGATGACCCCGGTCTCGGTCATCCCGTACATGGTGCCGAGCGGGACGCCGTACCGCTGGGTGAACAGTGCGGGCAGTCCCGGGCGGACGAGTTCGCCCGCCACGATCATCCGCCGCAGCTGCGGCAGTGGAGGGGGAGCGACCGTCCCCGCCAGGAGTTCGGCGTGGAAGGGCACTCCGATGACGGTGGTCGGCCGCTGGTCCGCGGCGACCGCGGCGAGGATCCCGGTGGCCGTCATCCGTTCCGGCACGGTGAGCGCGGCCCGGGCGTGCAGGCCGTTGAGAAGCCCGCCGACCAGTCCGAGCACATGTACCACCGAGGACAGCAGCACCACCCGCTCGCCCCCACCGGGGAACTCCACCAGCCTGCGGTAGCAGTCGAGTTCGCGCAGCAGGTCGGAGGCGGTGCGGGCGATGACCTTGGCCGGTCCGGTGGACCCGGAGCTGAGCTGGACCAGTGCGTGCCCGGTGCGGGCCGGGAGCCCGTCCGCCAGCGGGACGGCCACCGGCTCGACCTCGGAGAAGCCGCGCAGCGCCGCGGCGGGCCGGTGAGCGGAGCCTACCAGCACCTGCGGGGTGAGCCGGGCCAGCGCCGCGTCCACCTCGTGGTCGGTCAACCGGTGGTCGAGCAGCGTGACTTGGGCGCCGAGCCGCCAGCAGGCCAGCAGCACGGCGACGAACGCCACCGAGGGCGGCAGCCGCAGCGCGGCGGTGCCGCCCGGGCCGAGCCCGGCGGCGGCCAGCCGTTCGGACTGCTCGTCGACCAGGGCGCGCAGGGCGTCCCGGTCGAGCGGAGCGCCGAGGTGCAGGCACTCCTCGCGGCCCGGGCCGGCCAGCAGCGACCGCTCGACCCAGTCCGGCGGGGCGTCGGCGTGCGGCGGTGCGGAAAGCGGAAGTGAAAAGGAGGAAAAGCCGGTCAACACGGCTCCACAGCGGGTGAGGGGATTTGACATGGACGCAATGGGCGTCGTTCTCAACCAATACGGTCAATTCCGTTGCCAGACCATGGCACAGACGTTTGGTCAAATCAAGGTCTATACCAATGTGGTCGTTGCTCCTACGCTGCCGAACCGGGACCGGCCCGCGCGAGGCCGTCCGGGAAACGAGGATGCCCGTGGGAGCACTCACGCTGACCGGGATCGAGAACGCGGCACGCGACCGACTCCCGTCGGAAATATGGGATTTCATCGAAGGCGGCGCCGACGCGGAACGCACCCTGACGGCGAACCGGGAGGTGTTCGGGCACCATGCACTGCGCCCGCGCACCCTGGTCGACGTCTCCGCCTGCGACCCCGCGCTGACCCTGCTCGGCGCACCGCTGCGACTCCCGCTCGGCATCGCCCCGATGGCCTACCACCGGCTCGTCGACCCGGAGGGCGAGACCGCCACCGCGCGCGCCGCCGGCCGGGCCGGCGCCCTGTTGGTCGCCGCCATGTTCGCCAGCCGCACCCTGGAGGAGATCGCCGCGGCCGCCACCGGCCCGCTCTGGCTCCAGCTCTACTGGCTGCGCCACCGTGCCGCCCTGGCCGACCTGGTCGAACGTGCCGAGGCGGCCGGCTTCCGGGCCCTGGTGCTGACCGTGGACGCGCCCAGGATCGGCCGCCGGCTGCGCGACCGGCGCAACGGCTTCGCCATCCCGCCGACCGTCCGCGCGGTCAACCTGGACGACCGCCTGATGTCCGCCAGCCACCGAGCGGCCGACGGCAGTTCGGGCATCGCCGAACACGCCCGCGAGCAGTTCGACCCCACCCTGACCTGGGCCGACCTGGCCTGGCTGCGCGCCCGCACCCGGCTGCCGCTGGTCCTCAAGGGCGTCCTCACCGCCGAGGACGCCCGGCTGGCCGTCGACCACGGCGTGGACGCCCTCCTGGTGTCCAACCACGGCGGCCGCCAACTCGACGGCGCACTACCGGCGCTGTCCGCCCTGCCCGAGGTGGTCGACGCGGTGCCCGGCGACCTCCCGGTGCTGTTCGACGGCGGGGTCCGGACCGGCACGGACATCGCGATCGCCCTCGCCCTCGGCGCCCGGGCCGTGCTGATCGGCCGGCCCGCCCTCTGGGGTCTGGCCGCCGACGGCGAGGCCGGGGTGCACCGGGTGCTCCGGCTGCTGCACGAGGAACTCGACCACACCATGGCCCTGTTGGGCCGACCCCGGCTCGCCGACCTGGGCCGCGACGCCCTCGCCCGCTGGCCCCGACCGACCGGCTGAACCCCTCCGCACCCGCGCCACGTTCTTTCCAGAGGAGCACCGATGACCGCACCGAACGACCGCTTCCCCGGCTGGGACTGGGACGACCCGGAAGGACTGGACACCCGCCTGGACGCGTTCAGCGCCCAGGTCGCCACCTGCGAGAAGCTCGAAGCCCGCCCCGGCGCCCTGCCGCACGACCACGCCCAGCTGCGCGAACTCGGCATCACCGGAATCGAGTTCGCCGCCTTCCGGACCGCCCATCCGGAAGGGCTCGGCACCGACCTGGCCACCCTGCGCAGCCCCGCCACCGACACCGGGCCCGCCGGCGCCACCGAACCCGGCACCCTCTACCGGGTCGACGGCGACCGCTGGTTCACCCAGCTCGACATCGCCCGGCCGCTGCCCTTCGCCGACGCCAGCGTCGACTGGGTCTACGCCGAGCACCTGATCGAGCACGTCACCCTGCCGGTCGCGGCCGGCTGGCTGCGCGAGGCCCGCCGGATCCTGCGCCCCGGCGGCGTGCTGCGCCTGACCACCCCCGACCTCGCCCGCTACCTGGTCGGCTACGCCACCGGGGACGGCTTCCTCGCCAAGCACCGCCGCCGCCTCACCACCCTCGGCTTCGGCCCGCCGATGCCCGCCCGCCCGGCGTTCCTGGTCAACCAGATCTTCCGCCACTACGGCCACCAGTGGATCTACGACCTGGACGAGCTGCGCCACGTGCTCACCCTGGCCGGGTTCGGCCCCGAGCAGATCCGGCAGTGCGCCTACCGCCAGGGCCTCCGTTCGGACGTCGCCGACCTCGACACGGCCTTCCGCACGGACGAGACCGTCTACGTTGAGGCCGACCGGTAGGGCCTGTCCGCCCGACCGCCGCCGAAGCCCGCCGAGCCGCCGCCCGACCGCCTCCGAACCACCGCCGAACCGCCGCCGAACGGACCACCACCCATGCCCCTGCACCCCCAGGCCGAGGCCGTGCGCGCCCATCGCGCGCGCAGCGGCGCCCCGCCGCTCTACACCCTCACCCTCGCCGAGGCCCGCGCCGCCGACCTCGCCGACATCCGGGCCGCGGCCGGCGCCCCCGAACCGGTCGCCGCCGTCGAGGAGCACCGCATCCCAGGCCCCGGCGGCGAACTCGCCCTGCGGCTCTACCGGCCCGACCCGCCCGGCCGCCCGTCGCCCGCCCTGCTCTACCTGTTCGGCGGCGGGTGGACCCTCGGCTCGGTCGACACCAGCGACGCGATCTGCCGCCGCCTGACCAACGCCGTCGGCTGCGTCACCGCCTCCGTCGGCTACCGGCTGGCCCCCGAACACCCCTTCCCCGCCGCCCTGCACGACTGCCGTGCCGCGCTCCACCGACTCGTGGACCGTTCAGCGGAGTTCGGCATCGACCCGGACCGGATCGCGGTCGGCGGGGACAGCGCCGGCGGTAACCTCACCGCCGCCCTCACCCTGCTGCTGCGCGCCGAGGGCGGTCCGGCGCTGCGCCACCAGCTGCTGGTCTACCCCAACACCGACCACGCCGCCGACACCCCGTCGCTGCGCGAACACGACGACCCGCTGCTGTTCAACCGCCGCTCGGTGGCCTGGTACTGGGGCCACTACCTGGCCGACCCGGCCGACGGCGCCGCCCCGTACGCCTCCCCGCTGCGCGCCGCCGACCTCTCCGGCCTGCCGCCCGCGACGGTCCTCACCGCCGAGTACGACCCGCTGCGCGACGAGGGCGAGCAGTACGCCGCGGCGCTGCGCGCGGCCGGCGTCCCGGTGGAGCTGCGCCGTTACCCGGGCGTGCCGCACGGCTTCTTCGCCATGACCGGCACCCTGGACGCCGCCGCCGAGGCCCAGGCCCACGCCGCCGCCCGACTGCGGGAGGCCCTGCGGTGACCCTGCGACTGGAAGACCTGCACGGCTCGCTCGCCGACCCGCTGCTGGACGCGATGACCTTCCTCAACGAGGTCACCACCCGCTACCCGGAGGCCGTCTCCTTCGCCCCCGGCCGCCCCTACGAGGGCTTCTTCGAACCCGAGGACGTCCCCGCCTACCTGGAGGCCTTCCTCGACCACCTGGCCGACCGCGGCCTCGACCGGGACGCCGTGCGCACCGCGCTGTTCCAGTACGGCCCCACCAAGGGCATCATCGCCGACCTGGTCGCCCGCACCCTCGCCAACGACGAGGGCCTCACGGTGGCGTCCGAGGCCCTGGTGCTCACCGTCGGCGCCCAGGAGGGCATGCTGCTCGCCCTGCGCGCGCTGTGCGCCGGCCCCGAGGACGTGCTGCTGGTCAGCTCGCCCTGCTACGTCGGCGTCACCGGCGCCGCCCGGCTGCTCGACCTGACCACCCTGCCCGTCCCGGAGGGCCCCGACGGTGGCCCCGACCCGGAGGCCGTCCGCGCCGCCGCCCGTTCCGTCCGGGCCGGGGGCAGGCGTCCGCGCGCCCTGTACGTCGTCCCGGACTTCGCCAACCCCTCCGGCACCAGCATGCCGGTCGAGGCCCGCGGCCGACTGCTGGACGCGGCGGCCGAGGAGGGCCTGCTGGTCATCGAGGACAATCCGTACGGCTTCTTCGCCCGGACCCCGGGCCTGCGGCCCACCCTGAAGGCACTGGACCGCCGCCGCCAGGTCCTCTACCTCGGTTCCTTCGCCAAGACCTGCTTCCCCGGCGCCCGGGTCGGCTACGTCGTCGCGGACCAGGAGGTGGCCGGGCCGGGCGGGCGGCGCAGCCTGCTGGCGGACGAACTGGCCAAGCTGAAGAGCATGACGACGGTCAACACCCCGGCGCTCAGCCAGGCCGTCATCGGAGGCATGCTGCTCGCCCACGACTGCAGCCTGCGGTCCGCCAACGCCCGCGCCACGGCCCACTACGCGGCCGGCATGGACACCTTGCTCCGGGAGCTGGAGCGGCACTTCCCGGCCTCCGAGCAGCGCCGGCTGGGCGTCTCCTGGAACCGGCCGGAGGGCGGCTTCTTCGCGGTGCTGACGGTGCCGTTCCGGGCCGACGACGCGGCGATGGAGCGCTGCGCCCGCGAGTACGGGGTGCTGTGGACGCCGATGGCACCGTTCTACCCGGCGGGCGGCGGGGAGCACCGGCTGCGGCTCTCCATCAGTTCGCTGACTCAAGCTCAGATCATCGAAGGCGTCGGCAAGTTGGCGTCGTTCATGACGGCATGAAGAGCATCAGTAGGGGCCCGGCTCGCCGTCACGAGCCGGGCCCCTGCGGTTACGGACGGGCCCGCGCCGTCAGCGCACCCGGGTGGAGAACAGCCGCGCCGACCAGTACACCGCCACCACGGTCATTAGCAGGACCACCAGCAGCCCCTGCCAGACCGCGGCGTCTCCGGCGTGCCCGGAGAACAGCGCGCGCATGCCCTCCACCGCCCAGTAGAAGGGGTTCCACCTGGCGAGCTGCTGCAGCCACTGCGGTGCCAGGGTGAGCGGCAGCAGTACCCCGGAGAGCAGCGCGATCGGCTGGGCGATGGTGTTCACCACCGGCGACATCGCGGCGTCGGTGGGCACCATCAGCGCGATGCCGAAGGAGATCGCCGAGGTCATCAGGGCCAGCAGGCCCAGCAGCAGGTAGGCGAGCAGCAGGTTCAGTGGGCTGACCCGCAGGCCGAACGGCAGCGCGATCAGGGTGATCAGGACGGCCTGCACCAGCAGCGCCACCATCTCCCGCAGCGCCCGGCCGAGCAGGAGTGCCAGCCGGCTGACCGGGGTGACCCGGGAGCGCTCGATGATCCCGGCCTTGAGCTCGCCCAGCAGGCTGAAGCCGGTGAACAGCCCGCCGAAGATGCAGAGCACCGCCAACAGGCCCGGCACGTACACCTGGTAGGCGTCGGCGTAGCTGCTGGCGCCCTGCGGGGCGAGCACCTTCTTCAGCAGCGGGGCGAACAGGAGCAGGTAGAACACCGGCTGGATGATGCCGACGGCGATCCAGATCGGGGTTCGGATCATGAGCAGCAGCTGGCGCTGGAGGACCAGCCAGGTGTCGCGGGCGAGCTTCACGGTCTCCCCAAGGGGTCGGGCCGGCAGGGCGGTCGGGCCGGGTCAGGACTGCTGCAGCGAGCGGCCGGTGCGGGCCAGGAACACGTCGTCCAGGCTGGGCCGTTGGAGCTGGACGGTGCCGGGCGTGACCCCCGCCGCCTCCAGGGCGCGCAGCAGCCGCGGGATGGCGGTCGCGCCGTCCTCCAGGTACAGCCGCAGCCCCTCCTCGCCGTTGGTCTCCAGCCGGTGCAGGTACGGCTGGGGGCGCAGCACCTCGGCCGCGCGCCCGGCGACGTCCTCGCCGGGGGTGAGTCCGAGCAGCACCACGTCGCCGGAGATCTCGCGCTTGAGCGCCGTGGGCGTGCCCTCGGCCACCACCTGGCCGTGGTCGACGATGGCGACCCGGTCGCAGAGCGCGTCGGCCTCGTCCAGGTAGTGGGTGGTGACGACCACGGTCATGCCCTCGGTGCGCAGCCGGCGGATCTCCTCCCAGAGGTGGGCCCGGCTGGCCGGGTCCAGTCCGACGGTGGGCTCGTCCAGGAACAGCACCTGCGGCTGGTGGATCACCCCGAGGGCGATGTCCACCCGGCGGCGCTGGCCGCCGGAGTAGGTGGCGCACGGGCGGTCGCCGAAATCACCCAGGTCGAAGGCCTTGAGGGCGTCCGCGGCGGCCTGGACGGCCGGCGCCTTGGCGGAGCCGTACAGCCGGGCCTGGAGCACCAGTTCCTCGCGGGCGCTGACGTTGTCGGTGGTGCCGCCGCCCTGGGCGACGTAGCCGATCCGGCGGCGGACCCCGGCCGGGTCCTTGACCAGGTCGGCCCCGGCGATGGTGGCCCGGCCGCCGTCCGGGCGGATCAGGGTGGCCAGCATGCGCAGGGTGGTGGTCTTCCCGGCGCCGTTGGGGCCGAGGAAGCCGTAGATCTCGCCGGCGGCGACGGACAGGTCGATGCCGCGGACGGCGTCGACGGTGGGGTCCTCGCCGCTGCGGCGGGAGGTCTTCTTGCGGTAGGACTTGCGCAGTCCCGCGGTCTCGATCAACCGGAACTCCCGTACGGGGATGGGCTGCCACGGCACCCGGGGACCGGGCCGGCTCGGCGCCTGTGCAGGCGGTGTTGCTGCGACACCCTAGGGGCGGACCCCACCCGGAGACAATGGCCTAGACCAATGGACGTGTGGTCCGCTCTTCTGCTAAAGGGGTCCACTCAAGGGGGTTCACGGCGCCAGTGCCGCCAGCCGGTCCGCCGCGACGGCCGCCCCGCCGCCCGCCAGCAATTCGCGGCCGACCTGAACCGCCCTGGCCCGGTAGTCCGTTGCCCCGAGTACGGCGGTCAGCGCCGCCGCCAGTCGCTCGGGCGTCACCCGGGCGAACGGCACCCGCAGGCCCGCCCCGGCCGCCGCCACCTGCGCGGCGACGAACGGCTGGTCGTGCCGGATCGGCGCGGTCACCAGCGGCACTCCGTACGCCAGGGCCTCGCCCACGGTGTTCATCCCGCCGTGGCAGAGCACCGCGTCCAACTCGCCGCGCGCCAGCAGCTCCAGCACCGGCGCCCGGTCCACCGCCACGGAGTGCGGCGGCAGTTCGGGCAGCAGCTCGCGCGGCGCGGCGAACACCGGCTGCACCTGTGGGCCGCACAGCTCCAGCGCCCGGGCGGCCCGGGCGAGGAAGTCCGCGCCCAACGCGCCCGCCAGCGTGCCCATGGTGACCAGCACCCGTCGCCGCCCGGGCAGCAGCCGCTGCCAGGGGAAGTCCGGGTCGTGCGGGCGCGCCGAGAGCACCGGGCCGACCAGCGCGTGGTGCGGCGGCGGGGTGCTCCCGGTCAGCGCCGGTCCGGTGGTCGCCAGCACCAGGGCGGGGGAGAAGCGCGGGTCCAGGTACTCCTCGGCGGGCAGCCGGGCCCGCTCCCACAGTCCGCGCAGCAGCCCGGTCATCCATGCCTCGACCTGCGGCAATGCCCGGTAGGGGCGGCCCAGTTCCATCGCCCCGGGCGCGAAGCCGGCCCACGGCAGGCCGTGCCGGTGGGCCACCAGCGCGCCCGCCGGGGTGTGCTGGTCGACCAGCAGGACGTCCGGCCGGTACTCCCGCACGATGGTGTCCAGCGGCTTCGCGGTGAACCGCGCGTACGGGACGATGAATCCCTCCCAGAGCGAGCGCAGCGCCGCCAGGCCGTGCCCGCCCTGGGTGCGGAACGCCCGGGTGCCGGTGCCGAGCACCTGCGCGTCCGGGCCGAGCAGCGGCCGCAGCACCGACTCCGTGCCGGTCCAGGCGACGTGGTGGCCGCGCGCGGTCAGTTCGGCGGCGATGCCCGACGCCGGGTTGACGTGCCCGGTGAGCGGGGGCATCACCAGCAGGAACCGGCTCATCGTCCGTCCTCCTCGGGGAGCAGGGCCTGGAGGTCGGCCACGGTGAGCGCTTCGAGCGCGGCGAGGTCCAGCCGGGAGCGCAGGCCGGCCAGGTCGGCGGCCGGGCCGAAGCGTTCGGGCAGCCGGGCGGCCAGCTCGGCGAGTTCGCACTCGTCCAGCAGCAGGTCGCCGTCCAGTCGGGCGTCCGGGGTCAGCCGGTGCTCCCAGCCGGGCGGCGCGGTGGCCACCTCGGCCAGCAGGGCGGCCAACGCCGGATTCAACGGGGCCGCTGAGCTGGGCGGTTCACGATCTGGCAAGGGAGTTTCTCCCGTCCGGTCGACGGTGCAGGGTGGTGGGGCGCGGTGGCCCCGGTGCCCCGGAGGGGGCGGCCGGTCGAGCGCCCGGCCGAGGGGGCCGGGAACGTGACGGCTGGGGCGGGCGCGAAGGAGAAGGGCCCGAGATCACTTGTGCGACCAGGCGGGCGTCGGAATACTAGCCCGGGTGACCGCACTGGAGGCAGTGGCCGTTCACCTCCCCCCGACCGCCGTTCCCATCGAGGCGGTGGGCGAGCGCATCGGCCTGACCCCACGTCAACTCCGTCTCTTCCGCCGCTTCCACGGCCTGGACCAGCTGCGACTGGATCCGGCCGGGAGGCTGCCCGACCTGCTCGACGCAACCCTCGACGCCCTGCCGGAGCTGCGCGGACGCGAGCGGCACGTCCGCTTCGTGATCCACGCCCGCAGCATGCCGGTGGCCGTGCCCTACCCGCTCAACCCCTTGCACCAGTTGCTCGCCGAGCGCGGACTGGCGCACGCGAACGCCTTCACCGTCACCCACCACGCCTGCGCGGTGGGCCTGTTGGCCATCGACCTGGCCGGCCGGCTGCTGGCCGGCGACCCCGATCCGCAAGCGCTGGCGCTGGTGCTGGCGGGGGAGAAGACCTTCACCAAGGACGCCCAGGTGGTGCCGGAGACCGGCATCTTCGCCGAGGGTGCCGCCGCCTGCCTGGTCAGCGCGGACGGGCCGCGGCACCGGGTGCGCTCCTTCGCGGTGCGCCAGCGCCCGGAGTTCGACGGCCGGTTGGCCGGGGACGCCGAGCTGCTCGCCCGCTACCAGCGCGAGTACCCGAACGTCATGGTGGAGGCCATCGAGGCCGCACTCGGCGAAGCCGGTCTGGACCTCTCCCAGCTGGCCGCGGTGCTCCCGCACAACGTCAACCAGGCATCCTGGCGGATGATAGCGCGCCGGATCGGCTATCCGCTGGAGAAGGTGGTGCTGGACAACGTGCTGTCGGTCGGGCACAGTTTCGCTGCAGACAGCCTCATCAATCTCCACACCGCCACCACGCGGGGGCTGATCCGCCGCGGCGACCACTACCTGATCGCCGCCGCCGGCGTCGGGGCCACCTTCTCCGCGATGGTGATGCAGTACTGACGATCCGTCAGTCCGCGACTCGAACCCCCGAGCGCGCTTCCCCCGTAGTGAACACCAGAGCACACCTCCACGTACGACGGGACGGGACACCCATGTCAGAACCCGTGGTCCAGACCACTGACCCCGAACTGCGCGAGCGCATCCTGCACGGCATCGGCGAGCTGCTGCCGCGCGTGCTCAAGCGCGAACTGCCCGAGATCCCGGCAGACGCCTGCCTGTTCGACGACCTCGGCCTCACCTCGGCCGGCACCATCGAACTCATCCTGGAACTCGAGGAGGCGCTCGACATCCAGGTCGACGTCGAGCAGATCACCGAGGACGACCTGCGGTCGGTCACCAAGCTGGCCGAGTACGTCGCCGGGCACCTCATCGCCGAGGGCTGACCGGGTGGTCGCCGGTACCCCCGCTCCTCCCGGTCTGCGGATCACCCGGGCCCTGGCCCGGTGCTTCGACGGCCGCTCGGAGACCTCGCTCGACCCCGACCTGAGGGTCTTCGTCTCCGACCTGGTCCGCCCGTACGGCCTGCCGCTGCGCGAGGACCTGCTGCGCGAGGGCGTCGGCCACTCCTACGAGGAGCTGGCCGCCGGCCTGCTGGGCGCGGCAGTGGCCGAGGACGAGCCGGTGGACCTGCTGATCCTCGCCTTCGACACCCCGGACGTGCGCCCCGGCGCACCGTCCTCGCTCGCGCTCAGCCGCTCCGTCCCGGGCGAACCGCTGGCCTTCGCGGTCTGCGACCAGGGCGGCGCCGCGGCCTTCACGGCACTGCGGCTGGCGGCCGACTACCACCGCACCGGAGCCTGCCGCCGGGCCGTGGTGGTGCTGGCCGAGCAGACCGCGCTGCACTACGAGCCGGCCGAACCGGTGGCGCTGCCGCAGCGGCACGCCGCGGTGGTGCTGGTCTGCGAGGAGGCGCCGGGCGCCGGGTTCGCGGTGCGGCAGCTGCCCGGCACCGACCGGCCGGAGCCCGTGGTCCGGGCCCGGGCGGCGGAACTGGGCCCCGGGGCGGCCGTACTGGACGCGACCGGGGCCGGGTGCGGCCCGCCCGCCCAGCCCTTCACCGGCCTCTGGGCACAGCTCGCCGAGCGGCTGCCCGAGTGGCGGGAGCAGCAGCGGCCACTGCTGCTGGCCGGGCTGGACCGCCGGCTCGGGGTGCTCAGCGTGTTGGTGCAGCCGTGACCGGGCTCGAACTCCGGCTGATCCCCACCGACCAGCCGCCGGACGTGGTCGCCCGGCTGTGGCGGACCCTGGACGCCGAGGAACAGGCCCGCGCGGTACGGGCGGACGCGCTGCGCCGCGACCGTTTCACGGTGGTGCGCGGCGCCGTCCGACAGCTGGTCGCCGAACGGCTGGGTGTCCGCCCGGCCGAGGTGGCCTGGCGGCGGGGGCCGCACGGCAAGCCGGAGCCGGTGGACGCGGGCGGGTTGCGGGTGAACTGGTCGACCGCCGACTCCCTCGCCGTGCTGGCCCTCACCGAGGGCCGGGCGGTCGGCGTCGACGTGGAGCGGCTGGGGGAGGCCCGGTCGGCCGAGCGGATGGCCGCCCGCTGGTTCCCCTTCGAGGAGGCGCGCTTCGTCGCGGAGCCCGCCGAACCCGCCGAGCGGGCGGCGCGGTTCGCCGCGCTGTGGTGCCGCCGGGAGGCGTGTGTGAAGGCGTACGGCGGGCGACTGACGCAGGCGTTCGGGGTGTCGGTGGCGGGCCGGTCCCCGCTGCTGCTGGCTGATCCGGGCCCGCTCGGAGCCGGCCCGGTGGGGCTGTGCGACGTGCCCGTCCCGGAGCCGTACCGGGCCGCCGTGGCCACCGTCGGCGGCTGTCCGGAATACATCAACTCAACTGTGTGGCAAGTAAATTGACTACTGATCAGTTTGCCTGGACGATCACCGGCAAGCGCTGGTAACGTCCGGCCGTATCCCCCGCTGAGACCTTTCCGGCGAGCCGAGAGGCACGTACGACGTGACTGCGCACCACGATGCACCGCTCGACGCGGCACCGCTCGACGATGCACCGCTCGACCCGACACGGTTGGCCGCGACGCTGCCGGATCTGCCCCGGGGCGGCCGGCACGTCACCGTCCGCTTCGCCGCGACCAGCGGCGGCTCGGGCCCGCTCACCCGTGGCCAGGACAACATGGTCCGGTGCATCCGGCGCGACACCCCCGAGCAGATCAACAAGGAGTCGGTCTGGCCCGTCCCGCCCGGCACTTCGACGGCCGCCGGGCTGACCGCCCTGCGGCTGCTGGTCGAACGGCACGAGTCGCTGCGGACGTCCTTCCCGCCCGGCTCCGGCCCGGACGCCTTCCCGGAGAGCCAGGTGGTGCACGGGGACGGCCGGTTCACCGTCACCCTGGTCGAGACCGAGGGCCTGGAAGGCCATGAACTCGACTCCCTGGCAGCGCAGTTGGGGCGGGACGACGTCGCCGTCCCGCTGGCGCTGACCGCCGTTCCGAGGATCCGCTTCACCCTGGTGACCGAGGGGCCGCGAGTGCTCCGGCTGATCGCCGTGGTGTGCCACGCCGGCGCCGACGGCGCCGCCACCGCCCTGCTGATCCAGGACTGGTACGCCCTGGCCGCCGGGAAGGAACTCCCGCCGGTCACCGCCCCGACCCCGATCCAGATCGCCGCCGCCGAGCAGAGCCCGCAGGGCCGCCGCCGGGCCAGCGGCGCGCTGCGGCACTGGGCGAAGGTGCTGGGCTCCGGCCCGCAGGTGGTCTTCGCCGACTCCCGGATCACCGGCCCGCCGGGCGAGCACGGGGCCCTGCTGGTCCGCGCCCGCGGCGCGGCCGCGGACCTCGCCGCGGTCTGCCGCCGCACCGGCGCCAGCCCCTCCGTCGTCCTGCTCGCGGCCTTCTCCGCGCTGGTCGCCCACCGGGCCGACCGCACCGAGCTGGCCATCGCGGCGCTCTCCGCCAACCGGCAGCGCGCCGCCCTGCTCGACCACGTCGGCACCCTCGCCCAGGACGCCCTGATCCTGCTGGACGCCGGTGCCGAGGACCTCGACCGGCTGATCGGGCGCGCCAAGTCCGCCTCGCTGAGTGCCTACTGGCACAGCGTCCTGGACGCCGAGCAGATCTGGCAGCTGGTGGAGGACGCCGCCCACGTGCGCGGCTCCCGCTTCGCCCGCCAGGTGGTGGTCAACGACCTGAGCCTCACCATTCCCACCGCTGTCGCCGACGCCCAGCCGGTGCCGAGCGCGGACCCGGAGCTCACCGCGCTGCCCGCCCCGCCGCTGCCGGTCCGGCTGATGTTCACCATCCTGCGGATCGGCGGCAGCCTGGACTTCGCCCTGACCGCCTGCCCCCAGGTGCTCGACCCCGAGGAGACCGAGGCTTTCGCCCAGGCCTTGCTCGCCCTCCTCGCGGCGGCCGCCGAGGGGCCCGTCCCGCTCGCCTCGCTCCCCGGGGCGCCCGGCCCGCCGGCACTCGGCCGGGACGGCGGCCAGGATGGCGGCCGGGAGGGTGACTGGCGGCTCGTCGACGGTTCCCGGATCGACCTGGCGGCCGTCCGCGCCCTGCTGGACGCCGCCCTGGACCCGGCCGAGGCACGGCGGATCACCGTCGAGGAAGGCCGGTTGACAGTCGACCTGACCACCACCGATCCCCGGCTGACCCCCGCCGAGGTGCACCGCGCGGTGGTCGCCGCTCTGCCCGGCCGGGACACCGCGATCGCGCCGCAGCACTACCGGATCCGCTACCGGGGCCCGGACGGCGAGCGGCTCGACGCCGGCAGTGGCCGCGATCCGGAGGTCGTCGCCCGGCTGGCCGCACTCACCTGAACGTGGGACGGAGGGGCCGCCGGGCCGCTCTCACCCCAACGGGTCCGCCCCGCCCTCCGGGCCGGCCTCGCCGAACCCCCACGGCGGCTCCCAGGAACAGGCCGCGGTGGCCCCGGAGGTGAGGCCCCACGGGTTCGGCACCTCCTGCGCCTCCTCCTCGTCCCCGTCCTGCAACGGCAGCCGGTCGATCACCGCGACCAGTGCGGGCGGCAGTTGGGGCGCCAGCCCCCGGTGCACCCGGGACAGGATGTCCCGCCGCACGTCCTCCGGGAGCAGCGGCCGACTCATTCGCAACGTCCTTGGCCCGGGCGGCCGTTCGGTCGCGGACAGCTGTTCGGACCAGGCCCGCCAGTAGTCGGCGTCGTCCGTCTCGCCGAGCTTCAGGTGGTGCAGATGGAGGCAGTAGGCGGCCGTTCCGCTGCCGGAGCCGGCCGCGAAGCGCCACCAGAACTCGGCGCCCTCCTCCTTGCCGGTGGCGTACAGCAGGGCGCCGAACACCTCCGCGCCCTCCGGCTGGATCCGGCGCGCGTTGACCAGCAGGTCCAGCCCCCGGGAGGCACACGGCGCGCCCAGCACCAGGGCGACCACCAGGCCGAGTTCGAAGGCGGCCTGCTCGTGCTCGGAGGGCAGGTGGGCCGGGGCGGCGGTCAGCCGGGCCTGGCGCACGGCCGCGATCCGCTCGGCGTGGGCGCGTTCGGGCCGGGGCACGCGGAACACCGTGCGCCCCCCGATCGCCGCGCCCGCCCCGCCCACTGCACCCGCCCCGCCCGTGGGCCCGCCCCGCCGGTCCGCGGTCATGCTTCGCCGCCCTGGTCCGGAAGTTCGCCCACCCCGAGCCGGCGCGCCAGCCGCTCCCGGGCGTGCCGGAGGTTGGAGTGCACCGTCGCCACCGGCCGGCCCAGGTACGCCGCGATCACCTTGGCGTGCAGGCCCAGCAGGTAGCGCAGGATCACCACGTCCCGCTGCCGGTCCGGCAGTTCGAGGATCGCCGCGTACAGCCGCACCTCGTCCGCCTCGCTGTGCAGCAGTCCGTCGGCGACCTGCTTGAACGCCCCGATCACGGCCGCGAAGGTGACGGCCTCCACCTCGACCGGCTCCTCGGCGGACACCCAGTCCCCGACGTGCCGGTTCGCCAACCGCCAGGCGTACGCTGCCGGTTCCTCGAACCGCAGCACCTGCGGCCAGCAGCGGGCCAGATCGGCCTTGACCGCCTCGACCACCAGCATCGCGTCGGCCTGGCTGCCTATTCTGGTCAACGCGAGGGCGTGCCAGGCGGGTTCATGGGTCTCGCAGAACGCGGCGTAGGTGAGGTCCAGGCGCAGGCCCGCCTCCATCACCACCACCGCCGCCCGCTCCGCCGCGGCCGCGGCGGCCTGCTCCACCGCCGTCCCTCCGCGGTACCCGCGCGCCGGGGCACCCCTGTCGATCGTCATCGAGCCTGCTTTCCGTGGCCGCCGGCTGCTCACCGGGCCACTCGAGGGTCGGGCTGTCCGCGCCCATCCTCATTCCACCAGGCCGGTCACTCCATGCGGCAAAGCGAATACAGATTGTCATCCCATCCGATCCGTGGGCGGGATCAGGCCACCGGGGCGGTGATTGGCCCCCCGGTACGGTGGGCAGCAATCGGACCGTGACCGCGATGCCGAGGGGAGCGCGATGAGCCTCTACGACGGGGTCGACCTGCGGCTGAACGTGCCGCACTCGGCCCGGATGTACGACTACTACCTCGGTGGCTTCACCAACTTCGCCGCCGACCGCGAGGCCGCCGGCCACGTCCTCGCCGTCGCCCCGTGGCTGCGCGAGGCCGCCCGCGCCAACCGCTCCTTCGTGCACCGCTCCACCCGCACCCTCGCC
Source organism: Kitasatospora sp. NPDC127060 (assembly GCF_042724935.1). NCBI lineage: Bacteria > Bacillati > Actinomycetota > Actinomycetes > Kitasatosporales > Streptomycetaceae > Kitasatospora > Kitasatospora sp. NPDC127060. The sequence continues at coordinate 66,429 of NZ_JBHXEG010000002.1, read as the reverse complement.
CGGGCCGGCATCGACCAGTTCCTGGACATCGGCACCGGCATCCCCACCTCGCCCAACCTCCACGAGGTCGCCCAGAGCGTCCGGCCCGGCGCCCGGGTCGTCTACGCCGACAACGACCCCATCGTCCTGACCCACGCCCAAGCCCTGCTCACCGGCACGCCCGAGGGCCGCACCGCCTACGTCGAGGCCGACATCACCGACCTGGACGGGCTGCTCGCCGCACCGGGCCTGCGCGAGACCATCGACCTGAGCCGCCCGGTCGCGCTCTCCCTCAACGCGCTGCTCCACTTCGTCCCCGACGCCCGCGGCGCCCACGAACTGGTCGAACACCTCAAGTCCGTGCTCGCGCCCGGCAGCGCCCTGGTGATGACCCACGTCACGCCCGACTTCGCCCCCGAGGAGATCCGCCGGATCGTCGGCATCTACGAGGCCGCCGGCACCGCGGCCCAGGCCCGCACCCGCGCCGAGTTCACCCGCTTCTTCGACGGCTGGACCCTCCTGCCGCCCGGCGTCGTCCCCACCCCGCACTGGCGGCCCCGCCCCGACGATCCGGCCGTCTCGGCCTCCGACGCCTCCGCCTACGCGGGTGTGGCACTCCGGCCCTGAGCACGGGCTGCCCGCCCCGCCGGCGAACCGTCCGAGCGGCCACCGCCTGCCCCGTCTGCCCCGCCGTCCCCGGCCTTTTCCGGTCGTCCCGGGATCGGCCCGGGACGACCGGGGACGGAGAGGGACGGACTCCACCGGTGTCAGGGTGTGAGCGGGCGGCGCCGACGGGGCGCACGCCACACCCTTCACCCACTCGGGGACCACCATGAAGCTCTCCCTGCGGAACGCCGTGTCCGCGGCCTCCACCCTGGCGCTCGTCGCCTCGGGCCTGCTGTTCGCCTCGGGTTCGGCCTCGGCCGCCACCTCCTGCTACGCCGACAGCTGCACGGGCCTCGACCCGGCCAACACCATCTGCCAGAACGACGCGCGGACCGTCGCCTACACGGCTCCCGACGGTGACGCGCAACTGCGCTACAGCCCGACCTGCCGTGCCGCCTGGGCGCGCGCGACCGGTGGCAGCTACGGCGGCACCCAGATCACGATCCGGGTGGAGAACAACAAGGGCGCCTCTTACAGCGCCGTGTACAACGGCAACGGCACGATCTACACCCGGATGGTCAACGACAAGGACATCCTGTCCCGGGCCTACTTCCAGTACGACAACAACTGGGGCTACTCGGAGTGGTACTGACCGGCCCGCGGGCCGTCACGGCGGCGCCGCACGCGCCGGCCTGACGGCCCCGGCGGCCCACCCGTGCGCCCGCGCCGCCGCGGCCCCAGACTGAGTGGTGAACCGCTGCCGCCCCGCGAGGGAGACGCATGCTGCTGGGACTCACCACCGCGCTGGTCGCCACCGCCTGCTTCGGCTTCGGGGCGGTGTTCCAGGCGCGCGGGGCGCGGTCGGCGCCGCGCGCGGACCGGGTGCGGGCGGGGCTGCTGGCGGCGCTGCTGCGGTCCTGGCAGTTCATCCTCGGGACGGTCCTGGACATCCTGGGCTTCGTGCTGAGCATCGTGGCCCTGCGCAGCCTGCCGCTGTTCCTCGTCCAGGCCGTCACCAACGCCAGCTTGGCCGTCACCGCCCTGGCCGCCGTCTGGCTGCTCGGCGCGCGGCTGCGCCCGGGCGACCTCGTGGGCATCCTCGCGGTGGTCGTCGGCCTCGGTCTGCTGGCGCTGGGCTCCGGCGAGGAAGGCCGGGAGTACGCCCCGGCGGCCTTCCACTGGGCGCTGCTGGCGACCACCGTCATGATGCTGCTGGCCACCCTGGTACTGGTGCGCCGGGAGGGCACCGTCGCTGCCGCCGGCCTGGGCCTGCTCGCCGGCGTCGGCTTCGGGATCACCAGCCTCGCGGTGCGCATCCTGGACGCGTCCGGCCTCACCGCCGTGCTCACCGACCCGGCCGCCTACGCCCTGGCGCTCGGCGGCCTGGGCGGCTACCTGGCGTACGCCCTCGCTCTGCAACGCGGCACGGTTACGGCCGCGACCGCCGCCGGAACGGTCGCCGAGACCTTCGGTCCGGCCCTGGTGGGGGTGGTGGCGCTGGGGGACTCCGCGCGCCAGGGTTTCGCCTGGTGCGCCCTGACCGGCTTCGCGATCGCGGTCGGCGGAACGTTCCTGCTGTCCCGCTTCGGTGAACTGGAGGACGAGTCCGCCGAACTCCCGGCCCCGCATCCGGACGGAGGCGGCGTCCGCCGTCCCGCCCCGGTAGCCCGGACGGCTCTGCCGTGCGAAGGTGACGTGCCGGACAAAACGGCCGGCAGGACGTCCAGGGAGCGGCAGGTGCGCGATGGCTGAGCGAGCCACCACGGAGCGAGCCACCACGGAGCGAGCCACCACGGAGCGAGCCACCACGGAGCGAGCCACCACGGAGCGAGCCCGGGCCCGGCCCGGCCGGTCGGACCCGACCGCCCGCCCCGTCGCGCTGATCACCGGCGCCTCCTCGGGCATCGGCCTGGCCACCGCCACCCGGCTGGCCGACGCCGGCTGGCAGACCCTGCTCTCCGGCACCGACCGCGCCCGCCTCGACGCCCTCGCCGAGCGCACCGGTGGACACGCCCTGCCGGAGGACCTGAGCAAACCGGACGGCCCGGCCCGCCTCGCGGAGGCCGCGCTGGCCACCGCCGGCCGGGTGGACGCCCTGGTCGCCAGCGCCGGCCTCGGCTGGCGCGGCCCGTTCGCCGACACCCCCTCCGACACCCTCGACCGGATGATCGAGGTCAACCTCGCCGCTCCGCTGCGCCTGGTCCGCCTGCTGCTGCCGGGCATGCTCGAGCGCCGCCGCGGCCGGATCGTGCTGCTGGGCTCGATGGCCGGCCAGGTCGGCGTGCGCGAGGAGTCCGGCTACTCGGCCACCAAGGGCGGGCTGGCGATGTTCGCCGAGAGCCTCTGGTACGAGCTGCGCGGCACCGGTGTCGGCGTCCGCCTCGTCCTGCCCGGCGCGGTGGACACCCCGTTCTTCGACCGACGCGGCACCCCGTACCAGCGCGAACGCCCCCGCCCGGTCTCGGCGGAGCGGGTCGCGGCCACCGTGGTCGCGACCATCACCACCGAACGGGACCGCCTCTTCGTCCCGCACTGGCTCGGCTTCCCGGCCCGGATCCACGGGGCCGCCCCCGGCGTGTTCCGCCGGATGGCCGCCCGCTTCGGGTGAGTCCCGGAGCCAGGGCGCTGTTCGCGGCGGCCGCCGTCGAGTTGCTGCACCTCGCCCCGGCGGCGGTCCGCCTGCCGCCGGTGCGCCGCACCCTGGCCCGCCGCACCGCCGGCTACGGCACCGCCCCGGGCCACCTCGCCCTCACCTTCGACGACGGCCCCGACCCGCGCAGCACCCCGTACGTCCTCGACGCCCTGGACGAACTCGGCGCCCGCGCCACCTTCTTCCTGCTCGGTTCGATGCTGGAGCGCGCCCCCGCGCTCGGCCGTGAACTGGTGCTGCGTGGCCACGAGGTGGCCGTGCACGGCTGGCACCACCGGCCGCAGTGGTACCCGACTCCGGCCCGAGACCTGCGCGAACTGCGCCGCGCCACCGAGGCGGTGACCGACCTGTGCGGCGCCCGCCCGCTCTGGTACCGCCCGCCGTACGGCGTGCTGACGGCCGGTCCGGCACTGGCCGCCCGCAGCCTGGGCCTGCGCAGCGTGCTCTGGACCGCCTGGGGCCGGGACTGGACGGCCGCGGCCACCGGCGACTCCGTCTACGCGACCGCCCGCCCCGGCCTCACCACCGGTGCCACCCTCCTGCTGCACGACTCCGACTGCACCTCCGCGCCCGACTCCTGGCGCGCCACCCTGGCCGCCCTCCCGCTGATCGCCGCCCACTGTCGCCGCCGCACCCTCACCCTCGGCCCGCTCCGCGACCACGCCGTCCCGCACCTTGCCCGCGCCGCACGGTAGTTGGGGCGAACGACGGGCGCGCCCACCACCGGGTGGGCGCGCCGAACACGCGGGGAGGCGTCCATGCCCGGATACTCGGGCGGACCGGGCCACACGTCCGGGAGTGCCGTGAACGGCCCGAGCCGCTTCTCCGACACCGTCACCACGGACACCCGGGGCCCGACGTACTTCCCGGTCCAGCGTCCGCGCCGACTGAACGCGCGGCGGACGGCCCCGGGGCCTCACCCCAGCCCGACCCGCTCCAGCGCCGCCCCGAACCCCTTCTGCCAGGCCTCCGGGGTGGCGCCCGGCGAGGGGTCGGGCTCCGGCCGGCCCAGCGCCGCCATGGCGTTGCGGACCACCTCGGCCGGCCGGGCGGTGGCGACGTCGGCGTGGCCGAGCTCCAGTTCGTGCTGGAGGTTGTCCCGCCCGTGGCCCTGGACGACGTCGAGCAGCAGCAGCCGGCGCCCGAGCGCCCGGGCCTCGCTGCAGGTGTCGCCGGAGCTGGTGACGACCAGGTCGGCGGCGGCCATCAGGGCCGGGATCCGGTCCGTGTAGCCGAAGGCGTGCAGTCCCGGCTGGTTGCGGGCGGCCGCCCGCAACCGCTGTTCGAGCTCCCGGTTGCGCCCGGCCACGGCGAGCACGTGCGGTCCGGCGGCGGCCAGCGAGGCGGCGGTGCGGGCGATCGGTCCGAGCCCCCAGGAGCCGGACATCAGCAGCACGCACCGGCCGTCCGCCGGCACGCCGAACTCGGCGCGGGCCGCGGCCCGGCCCGGCGGCCGGTAGAACGGCTGCCGCAGCGGCGCGGGGACGACGCACACCGGGGCGTCGGGCCGGTAGCGGCGCACGGCGCAGGCGGCGACCTCCGAGGTGACCAGGAACAGGTCGGTGCCCTCCTGCACCCAGAGCCGGTGCGGGGTGACGTCCGTGCAGAACACGAAGTGCCGGAAGTCCCGGCGCGGCAGCCGGTTGACCGCCGAGCTGGCGGTGGCGAACACCGAGACCACCAGCTCGGGGCGTTGCGCCTCGATCAGTTCGCCCAGCGCCGGGACGAGCCGGCTGCGTGCGGCCGCGTCGGCGAGCAACGCGAGCCGGGTGCCCGGGCGCAGCGCGGCGAAGTGGAAGGCGTCGTAGACCCCGGGCAGGTCGAGCAGCCGCCGGAAGACGGCCTCCCCGGCGGCGCCCGACCGCTGGCCGAGCAGGGCCATGGCGTCCACGGTGCCGGTGGTCCAGCCGCGTTCGCGCAGGGTGTCCGCGCAGGCCTGGGCCATCACGTCGTGTCCCTGGCCGAGCGAGCCGGAGACCAGCAGGGCGTGCGGCATCGGGCGGCCCGGTCAGCCGGCGGCGGGTGCGGCGGCGGTGGCCCGGTACCAGTCGGCGTAGCGGTGCACGCCGTCGGCGAAGTTGGTCCTCGGCGACCAGCCGAGCAGCCGCTTGGCCTGGGCGGAGGAGATCCGCCGCCCGGTGTAGTCGGCCTTGCGGCCGTCGATGTGCTCGATGGTGACCGGGCCGAGCAGCCGGTCGACGGTGTCGGCGATGTCGCGCACCGAGACGGCGGCGGACCCCTCCAGGGCGAAGGTCTGGTCCTCGGCGCTGGGGGAGAGGGCCCGGACGTGGGCGTCGGCGAGGTCCTCGACGTAGACGAAGTTGCGGCTCTGCCGACCGTCGCCGGCGATGGTGATCGGCCGTCCGGCGAGGGCTGCCTGGACGAACCGGGCGACGACCAGTTCGTCGCGCATCCGCGGACCGTACGGGATGCCGTAGCGCAGGATGGTGAAGTGCTGTCCGTACAGCTCGCGGTAGCTGTGCACGAGCATCTCGGCGGCGAGCTTGGTGGCCACGTACAGGTGCCCGCTGTGCTCCAGCTCGATCGGTACGTGTTCGTCCAACTCCTGTTCCCCGCCGTCGAGTTGATCGTCGGTGAGGGCGGCGCCGTAGACCCACACGGTGCTAGCGAGGACGGTGCGGCTGAGCCCGCTGCGCCGGGCCGCCTCCAGTACCGCCTCGGTGCCGTCGATGTTGGTCCGCACCGCCCGGACGGGGTCCGCGGAGACCTGTTCGACGTCAGCCATCGCGGCGAGGTGGTAGACCACTTCGCGGCCGGCCAGCGCCGAGGTCAGCGCGGGCAGGTCGAGGACGTCGATCCGGGCGTGCTCGGCGTCGGGGTTGAGGTACTTGTCGGTGGTGTCCACGGCGAGGACTTCGTGCCCGGCCGCGATCAGGTGGTCCACGACGTGTGAGCCGATGAACCCGCAGCCACCGGTGACGGCTATCCGCACGGTCTTGCTCCTTTCGCGCCGGCTATCCGGCTCGCTCCCGCTACCCGGCCATCCGCCGGTGCACGGTCGAGACGGCCTCGATCACCAGCTCCGTCTCGTCCTCGGTCATGTCGGAGTGCACCGGCAGGCAGACCTGCCGGGCGCAGACGTCCTCGGCCACCGGCAGCGGCCCGCCCCGGTAGGGGGCGAGCACCGGCTGCAGGTGCAGCGGCAGGTCGTACACCTCGCCGGACAGCCGCACCCCGAACTCCTCGGCCACCGCCCGCTTGAAGGCCGTACGGTCGACGCCGGGCGCCAGCAGCGCCACGTACTTGTAGTAGTTGCCGCGGCTGCCGGGCGGTTCGAGCACCGGCCGAAGCCCGTCCACGCCGGCCAGGGCGTCGTCGTAGCGGCGGGCGACGGCCCGGCGGGTCTCGATGAACTCCTTGAGCCGGCGCAGGTGCACCGCGCCGACGGCGGCGTGCAGTTCGCTCATCCGCCAGGAGTAGCCGAGCCGGACGTGGTGGTTGGTACCGAAGGAGCCCTTGCCCTGGTCGCGGAAGATGTGCGCCTCGTCGCGCAGCTCCGGCGACTCGGTGAGGATCATGCCGCCCTCGCCGCTGGTGGTCACCTTGGTCGGGTAGAAGGAGAAGGCCCCGGCCAGACCGAACGTCCCGGCGGCGCGGCCGCCCAGGCTGCTGCCGTGGGCGTGCGCCGCGTCCTCGACGAGCGGGACGCCGTGCCGGTCGCAGAGCGCTCGCAGCGCGTCCACCTCCGGGGTGACCAGTCCGCCGATGTGGACGAGTACGACGGCTGCGGTATCCGGGGTGAGGGCCGCCGCGAGGGTCTCGGGGGAGAGCGCGAGGGTGGCCGGGTCGACGTCGGCGATCACCGGGCGGCCGCCCGCGTGGACCACCGCGCCGGCCGTGGCGTAGAAGGTGACGGCGGGGACGACCACGTCGCGGCCGCGGACGTCGACGGTGCGCAGGATGACCTCCAGCGCCGCCGTGCCGCTGCTCACCGCGACGGCGTGGGAGGCGCCGTGCTCGGCCGCGAAGGCCTGCTCGAAGCGCTCGGTCCACGGGCCGAGGGTCAAGGCGCCGGTGGTGAGCATCTCGCTCACGGCGTCGGCGACGGCCGCGCGGTCGTTCTCGTCGAACACGATGCGGGCGGCTGGCACACCCATGGGGCACCTCCGGCGGCGGGCTGTCATCAGCACCGATCGGGACGGGTCGGCCCGGACCGGATGGAAACGGTCAGGCCAGTGGCCCATCACGCTACTTCGACCGGACGGCCGCGGCCCGCCGTCACCGCCCGCACGGGTGACCCGCGAGTGCTCCCGCCGCAGGCCACCGGCCACCCCCGGCTGCTCCCGGGGGAGGCCGCGCGCTCCGCCGTACGGGGGAGGGTCGTACTGCGTCCGCAGTACGCAAACGGCCTGCGGAGAGATGACGACGGAGGAGGGGGCGGTGATCAAGGATTGGCCATGCTGCGAGCGGACCGCCTCCGGGCATCCGTGACCCGCACCCGTCCCCGCCCGCATCTGCTTCCGAATCCGAAGGAGTCCGCTCTCCCGTGGCCACGTTCCTCTACCGCCTGGGCCGATGGGCCTTCGTCCGGCGCCGGCTGGTGACCCTGCTGTGGGTCGCCGTGCTGGCGCTCGCCGGAGTCCTGGCGGCCAAGGCGCCCGCCGCACCCGACGACGGATTCTCGATGCCCGGCACGGAGGCGCAGAAGGCCTTCGACCTGATGAACGAGCGCTTCCCCGGCGGCCACGCCGACGGCGCCTCGGCCCGTCTGGTGTTCGTCGCGCCCTCCGGCCAGAAGATCACCGCCGGGCCGAGCCAGCAGGCCGTCGAGAAGACGGTCGCCGAGCTCGCCCACGGTGAGCAGGTCACCGGAGCGGTGGACCCGTTCAAGATGCCGGGCGCCGTCTCCAAGGACGGCTCGACGGCCTACGCGACGGTCAACTACTCCGCGAAGGCGGGCGAGGTCTCCAAGGGCGCCACGGACGCGCTCCAGCAGGCCGCCCAGCACGCCCGGGACGCCGGGCTCAAGGTCGAGATCGGCGGCAACGCGCTGATGGCCAAGCCCGACGCGGGCGGCAGCAGCGAGGCGATCGGCATGGCGCTGTCCGCGGTCGTCCTGGTGATCACCTTCGGTTCACTGGTCGCCGCCGGCCTGCCGCTGCTCACCGCCGTGATCGGCGTCGGCCTCGGCATGTCGCTGATCACCGCGTTCGGCAGCGCGCTCGGACTCTCCTCGACCACCGGCACGCTCGCCATGATGCTCGGTCTCGCGGTCGGCATCGACTACGCCCTGTTCATCGTCTCCCGCTACCGGGCCGAGCTCGCCGAGGGCCGCACCCCGCAGGAGGCGGCCGGCCGGGCCATCGGCACCGCCGGGTCCGCGGTGGTCTTCGCCGGCCTCACCGTGGTGATCGCCCTCGCCGGGCTCTCCGTGGTCGGCATCCCGATCCTCGCCAAGATGGGCATGGCCGCCGCCGGGACGGTCGTCATCGCCGTGCTGGTCGCGCTCACCCTGGTGCCCGCGCTGCTCGGCTTCATCGGCCGCCGGGCCCTGCCCCGCAAGGTCCGCAAGGCCCAGGGCACGCCGCAGCCGGCCGGTGCGAAGGAGAACGGCGGCGCCCGCTGGGCCCGGTTCATCGTGCGCCGCCCGCTCGGGGTGCTGCTGCTCGGCGTGGTCGGCCTCGGCGTGCTCGCCGCCCCCGCGCTCGACCTGCGGCTCGGCCTGCCCGGCGACGAGGCCAAGCCCACCTCCACCACCCAGCGCCGGGCCTACGACCTGCTGTCCGAGGGCTTCGGCCCCGGCTTCAACGGCCCGCTGACCGTCCTGGTGGACGTCAAGGGCACCGCGGATCCGAAGGCCGCCGCCGGTGAGGTCGCCAAGGCCGTCTCCGGCGTGCCCGGAGTGGTCACCGTGACGCCGCCGATGTTCAACAAGGCGGGGGACACCGCCCTGGTCAACGCCGTCCCGGCGACGGGACCGGCCGAGGCCGCGACCAAGGACCTGGTCCACACCATCCGCGGTCAGGCGGCCGGGCTCAAGGCCTCCACCGGGGCGACGGTCCTGGTCAGCGGTACGACGGCGATGAACATCGACGTCTCGCAGAAGCTCAGCGACGCGCTGGTGCCCTACCTGGCGGTGGTCGTCGGCCTCGCCGTCCTGCTGCTGCTGGTGGTCTTCCGCTCCGTCCTCGTCCCGGTCAAGGCGGCGCTCGGCTTCCTGCTCTCGGTGGCCGCCGCGCTGGGCGCGGTCGTCGCGGTGTTCCAGTGGGGCTGGCTGGCCGACCTGATCGGCGTGGAGCAGACCGGCCCGGTGATGAGCATGATGCCGATCTTCATGATCGGCGTGGTCTTCGGCCTCGCCATGGACTACGAGGTCTTCCTGGTCACCCGGATCCGTGAGGCCTACGTCCACGGCGAGGAGCCGGGCGAGGCCATCGTCACCGGCTTCCGGCACAACGCCCGGGTGGTCACCGCCGCCGCCTTCATCATGATCGCCGTCTTCGCGGGCTTCATCGGGATGAGCGAGCCGATGATCAAGATGATGGGTCTGGGCCTCGCCGCCGCCGTCGCCTTCGACGCCTTCGTGGTCCGGATGACGATCGTCCCGGCCGTCCTCGCCCTGCTCGGCCGCCGCGCCTGGTGGCTGCCGGGCCGGCTCGACCGCCTGATACCCGACGTCGACGTCGAGGGCAGCAAGCTGCACACCGCCGCCCCCGAACCGGCCCCGGTCAAGGAGTCGGTCACCGTCTAGGTCCGGCACCACCTGGTACCGCCCGACGGCTAGTCGGCCCCGGTACCGACCGGCCCGGTCCGAGCACCCCTCGGGCCGGGCCGGAACCACCCGGACCGGGCCTCCCAGTCGGGCGGTCCGGTCCGGCCCGGCGCCGGTCGGCTCGGACAGCGGTTCGAGCCCCAACCGTTACCGTTGCAGTCGGGGCCGCCGCCCGCGCGGAGGCCCCCACCCGGCGCGGCCCCCCCCCCCCGGGGGGGCCGCCCGCCCGGCCGGCGCGGGGCGGGCGGGGGCCCCCCCCCCCGCCGGCCGCCGACGGCGGTGAGGTC
>NZ_JBHXEG010000002.1:50019-56164 GCF_042724935.1 Kitasatospora sp. NPDC127060 | reverse complement strand
TGCTGTCGGCGCCGCCGCCGGCGGGGAGGCCCCACCCCGGCCCGCCGCACCCCACCGGGGGTGCGGAGCGACACCGACTGGCAGAACCCGGCGAGGGCGAGGCCAGGGCCCCCGACCCGGAGAACAGGACGATGAGCGACACCTGGCAACGCCTGCGCCGCGAGCACCCCCGGTTGCTCGACGTCACCGGCGGCGCGGCCCTGATCGGGGTCACCGCCCTCGGCGCCATGATCGACCAGACCACGGGCCGCTTCGCTCCGGTCAACCCGGCCACCGGCGTCCTCGCCCTGATCGCCGCCGTGGTCGTGTTCTTCCACCGTCGGCACCCCCGTGCCGTGGTCGTCGTCACCCTGCTCTGCACGATGCTGCTCACCTGGACCAGCCCCCGGCTCACCCCCATGCTGGCCACCCCGCTGCTGCTCGCCCTCTACTTCCTCGCGGTGCGCACCGACCGCTCCACCGCGCTGCGCGCCTCGATCGTCACCGCCGTCCTGCTCACCGGGATCGCGCTGGTCTTCGGCCCCGGCGGCCCGATCGGCGAGCGGATCGGCGTCCTGGCCTGGGCCCTGCTGCCCGGCGCCCTCGGCGACTCCATCCGCAACCGCCGCGCCCACCTGGCCGCGATCGAGGAACGCGCCGAACGCGCCGAGCGCACCCGCGAGGAGGAGGCCCGCCGGCGGGTCGCCGACGAGCGGATCCGGATCGCCCGCGACCTCCACGACGTGGTCGCCCACCACATCGCCCTGGCCAACGCCCAGGCCGGCATCGCCGTCCACCTCATGGACAACCACCCGGTGCAGGCCCGCGAGGTGCTCAGTCACATCACCGACGCCACCGGCTCCGCGCTCCAGGAGCTTCGGGCCACCGTCGGCCTGCTGCGCCGCGCGGAGGAGCCGGCTCCGCTGGAACCCGCCCCCGGGCTGGACCGGCTGCCCGAGCTGATCAACACCTTCGAACGGGCCGGCCTGCCGGTCCGGCTCACCGTCGAGGGAGAGTCCCGCCCGCTGTCGCCCGGCGTCGACCTCACCGCCTTCCGGATCGTCCAGGAGTCACTGACCAACGTCGCCAAGCACGCCCACGGCGCCGACGCCGAGGTCACCCTCTCCTACACCGGCAGCCGGGTCGCGATCAGCGTCGCCAACGGCCACCCGACCAGCCCCGGCCGCCCCCGCACCGCCCTGCTGCCCCCGCCCGCCGCGGGCGAGAGCGGCTTCGGGCTGATCGGCATGCGCGAACGGGCCGGTGCGGTCGGTGGCCGCCTCACCGCCGACCGGCGGCCCGACGGCGGCTTCCTGGTCACCGCCGAACTCCCGCTGCGCACCGGCGCCCGGGAGGACGTCGCGCCACGGGCGGAGGACACCGCCCGCCCCGAGGACACCGCCCGCCCCGAGGACGCCCACGAGCCGGGCACCCCGGCCGGGCCCGTCGCCAGGGACCGGCGCGCCCACGCCTTCTGGCGCGACTGCACCGTCCGGCCGGTCCGCCCCGCCGACTCCGCCACCTCTCGCGACGCCACGCCTCCGGACGCCACCTCTTCCGACGCCACCTCTCCCGACGCCACCCGACAAGATCGCGCCATCCGAAAGGACAAGGACCACGCATGACCATCCGCGTGCTGCTCGCCGACGACCAGGCCCTGCTGCGCGGCGCCTTCCGGATGCTGATCGACGCCGAGGAGGACATGGAGGTGGTCGGCGAGGCCGCCGACGGCCGGGAGGCGGTGGAGCTCGCCCGCGCCACCAAGCCCGACATCGTGCTGATGGACATCCGGATGCCCGGCGCGGACGGCCTCGGCGCCACCGCCGAGATCTGCGCGGACGAGGAGTTGTCCGGCACCCGGGTGCTCATCCTCACCACCTTCGAGATCGACGAGTACGTGGCCCAGGCGCTGCGCGCGGGCGCCGGGGGCTTCCTCGGCAAGGGCGCCGACCCCAAGGAACTCCTCGCCGCCGTGCGCACCGTGGCGGCCGGCGACGCCCTGCTCTCGCCGGCCGCCACCCGGGCCGTGATCGAGCAGTTCCTCGCCCAGCCCGGTCCGGCCGCCGCCGCGCCCGCCGAGCGGCTCGCCGTCCTCACCGCCCGTGAGCGCGAGGTGATGTCGATGGCCGCCACCGGGCTCACCAACGAGGAGATAGCCGAGCGGATGTTCGTCAGCCCGTTCACCGTCCGCACCCATGTGCACCGGGCGATGTCCAAGCTGGACGCCCGGGACCGGGCCCAACTGGTCGCGATCGCCTACCAGTCTGGCCTCGTCCCACCCGGTCGTCCCTCCTGACGGATGGTCACCCCGCACCGTACGACCGAACCGAAGCATTCCGCACTGCACGGGCTGACCCGACGCGGCGACTGAAGGGGCGTCAAAACCCTGCCCCGGACGTCGTTCATGATCCGGTCCTGGCCGAAAACCGACTCCGAACGGGTGTATCAGCGAGTAGTCTGCCGATGACTCAGAATGAGGAGGATGTTCGTGGAAACCAAGGACACGGCCGGCGAGGTGCGGATACTCCAGCCGTTGCCCGAGCGCACCGGGGGCGGATCGCAGGCGTTCGAGCTGCGGCTTTCACGTCTGCTCCGGGTGCTCGGGATCGAGGTCGCGTCGGGGGCGGACTATCCGAGCGCGGCCCGCTGGGAGGTCCACAAGGCGCTCGCCGGACGGTCCGAGCTGCCCGAGGAGTACTTCGAGCCGCTGTTGGAGGCGGCGATCCACGACCCCAACCCGAGCTTCAACCGCCGCTTCGTCGAGCCCGCCCTGGTCGCCTTCGGGCAGCGCCGGGTCCGGCTGGCCCTGCTGGGCTACCTGCGGACCGGCACCGATCCGGAGCGGGCCGGCGCGGCCCGGGCCTGGTACTGGACGGCGCTCACGGTCGGCGGCGGCCGGAACGCGACGGCCGACGAGGGCGCGACCGTCCGCGACAGCTGGAACGAGGCCGCGCTGCGGGAGTTCGTCGGCAACGAGGACCTGGACGTCCGCCGCTGCATCCTGCCGGGCCTGCCGCTGGTGCCGCGCGCCTACCCGGCGGAGCTGCACGCCCTGGTGGAGGCGGCCGTCACCATCGCAAGGTCACACCCTGACGAGTACATCCGCCACCGCGCCGAGATCCAGACCGGCCTCTGACCTCCGGGCCCGCCCGCTCCGGGTGCGCCCGTCAAGGTGCTTGCCCGGAGCGGCAGTTGCCGCCAGCCGCCGCGCGGTCAGCCGGTCTTGACGGTGATGTCGCCGATGTCCGTCCCCAGGTCGAGCTTGAACTTGCCGTTGGGGTCGTTCTGGACGCCGATGTGCTTCTCGCCGATGTCCGTCCCGGCGCTGACGTGGTAGGAGCCGGTCGGTACGGTGACGTGGATCTCGCCGTTGGAGGTGGTGGCCTTGATGTCCTGGGCCTTGCCGGGGGTGAGGTTGATCTCGCCGTTGTCCGTCTTGGCCTGGATCTTGTCGCCCTTGAGCGAAGTGCCCTTGATCTCACCGTTGTTGGTGCGCACGTCGACCGATCCGGAGGCCTGGTCGACCGAGATGTCACCGGAGTCGGTGTGCACCGACACCTCGCCGACCTGGGTGAGGTGGATCCCGCCGGCCGAGGTGCTGCCACTGATCGGCAGTCCGGCGGGCAGCTCGACGGTGTAGTCCACCGAGCAGTTGTGCCCGCAGCCGCCGAGCACCAGGACCCCGCCCTCGACCCGGGTGGTCGTGCCGGGCTTCCCGCTGTGATAGGTGATCTTCCGGTGGACGGAGGCGCCGCCGGCGCCGGACTTGCCGTGGACGGTGACGTCCCCGGAGGAGTTGTCGAGTTTGACGGCGGTGACCTTGTCCGAGACGGTCGCGTCGTCGCTGACGGATGTTCCGACCGGGTCGCAGGCGCTGAGCACCCCGACGGCGAGCCCGGCGACCGCGACGGCCCCGGCGAAGTGGCGGTAGGTGTGGCGGCGGTGGGCGTGTCGGCGGTAGTGGAGCATGGTGGTTCCCCCCATGTCATGCGCGTTCATGGCGTGCTGACCCCGTGTTGACCGCCCCGCTCCGGAGCCGTCCCGTCGACAGTAGCCGGGGGCCCGGGCCCGGGGCGGTGGTAAAAACCCCCCAATCCGAGGTCCCGCCAGCACCACCCCGGACGCCGCCGCGAGCGCCCGCCACGGGGCACCCCCACCATGCCGCCGTCAGGGCTTGCGCGCGACCGCCCCGTACATGCTGACCCGCTCCGCACCCGGCGCCGGCGCCTCCTCCGGGCGCCAGAGCGGGACGGTGACCACCCCGGGCCGGAGCAGCTCCAGCCCGTCGAAGAACGCCCGCACCTGCTCCCGGCTCCGGCCCACCAGCGGCGCGGTGGCCTTGTCGTAGACACCGGTGACCCGGTCGCGCACGGCGGCCGGGATGAAGTCGGCCGTGCCGTGGGAGAGCACCAGGTGGCTGCCGGAGGGCAGCGCGGCCAGCAGGGTGGCCACCGCCCGGTACGGATCGTCCTCGTCGCGCAGGAAGTGCAGCACGGCCGCCAGCACCAGCCCGACCGGCCGGGAGAAGTCCAGCGCCCCCTCGGCCCGGACGGCGTCCAGCACCGCCGACGGGTCGCGCAGGTCGGCCTGCAGCACGGCGGTCCGCGCCGGCCCCGCGCCGGCCATCAGGGCGCGGGCGTGGCTGAGCACGATCGGGTCGTTGTCGACGTAGACGACCCGGGCGGTCGGGGCGACGGCCCGGGCGATCTCGTGGGTGTTGCCGGCGGTGGGGATCCCGGTGCCGATGTCGAGGTACTGGTCGACGCCCAGCCCGGCGACGCACCGCACCGCCCGGGTCAGGAAGCCCCGGTTGGCCCGGGCCGTGGCGCGGAACTCGGGGTTGGCGGCGAGCGCCTTCTCGGCGGCGGCGCGGTCGGCCGGGAAGTTGTCCTTGCCGCCCAGGTAGTAGTCGTACATCCGGGCCGGGTGGGGGACCTCGGGCCGCAGGTCGGCCGCGATCTCCGGATGACCGGACTCCCACATGCTCTCGTACCCCACGGCTGCCGCCCCTCTGGCCGTCCCGGCCGGGGTGCTCCCCGGGCGAGCTGTTCCCGAACGTCGGCGGACAGCCTAAAGCCCTGGTCAATGCCCTGGTGGTGGTTGGCCGGCTCACCCCCGTATGTCCCTTTCGTCGCGCTCCGGCGCCCGTCCCGGCGCAGGATGGGAACTCCGGGGGTCGGAAGTGGGCGGGGGCCAGTGGCAGGGTGTTGACACAGGAGGTCGGAGGCCATGGAGATCGCTATGGCAGACATCCGCGAGTGGCGGGGCCAGGACGTGGTCGACGAAAAGGGCAAGCGGATCGGCACGCTGGAGTCGGTCTACGTCGAGACGTCCACCGACGAGCCCTTCTTCGCCACCGTCACGGTCGGCGTGATCGCCAAGCGCCGCCTGGTCTTCGTCCCGCTGGAGGGGGCGGTGGCCGGTCCGGCGTACCTGCGGGTCGCGTACCCGCGGAGCAAGGTCAAGGACGCTCCGGCGATCGGCACCGACGACATCCTGCCCGCCACCGACGAGCCCGAGGTGTTCGCCTACTACGAGCTGCCGTACGCGACCGGCGCCGGGGGCGAGCGCCGACTGGCCCGCCGCTGACCGCTGGGCCCGCCGCTGGCCGGCGCTCCGCTGACCGGCCGGCCCTCCGCTTGCAGCCCTGCCCGCCGCCGACCGGTCGACCCATCGCTGATCGACGGGCCTTCCGCGACGATCTCCGCCAGCGGGGAATGAATACCCCTCCGGGTACACTTGTCCATTGACAGTCGATGTGAAAGGCGGCCCTGACATGCAGGTGGACGAGGAGTCGGTCGGTGCGGTCCTGAACCGGCTGCGCCGGGCCCAAGGCCAGTTGGCCGGGGTGATCGCGATGATCGAGGCGGGCCGGGACTGCAAGGACGTGGTCACCCAGCTCGCCGCTGTGTCGCGCGCCCTGGACCGGGCCGGATTCAAGATCGTCGCGAGCGGGATGCGCCAGTGCATGGCCGCCGCCGACGAGGACGCGGCACCGATGACCGAGGCCGAGCTGGAGAAGCTGTTCCTCGCCCTGGCCTGAGCGCTGCCACCCCATACCCCCCCCGATATCCCCCGATACACCCCCCGAGGGCCGCGACGGATCGTCCTCGAGGCCGCCGCCCGGGGGGGGATGGGGGGGGGGGGGGAGGGTGGTGGGGGCCAC
>NZ_JBHXEG010000002.1:0-50010 GCF_042724935.1 Kitasatospora sp. NPDC127060 | reverse complement strand
CCCCACAACCACCACCACAAGGCACACCCCAACCACCCCCACACACCCCCCCACACCCCCCCACACCCCCCCCGCGGGCCGCCACGGATCGTCCGCCGCGCCCCTCCGTGGCTGTCCGGCGGCGGTTCCGTCATGGAGTTCCCGAACCGCCCGATGCTCCGTCACGCGCCGTTCACGTTCCGGTCGCTGGCCTTCGGATGAATGAGCCAGCCCACAGTTGTACAGCCAACTGTGGGCGTTCTCCCTCCCAGCCTCCGTGACCAGCCGCGCGCGGCCCCGGCACCGTCCCCCGGCGGACCGGACCCGCGGCGGCGGACAGGACAACCGTGGCCGCAGGCAGCGCCCTGACCCTGACCTCCTCCAGCAGCCCCGCCGAAGGCGACCGGCTCACCTTCCACTGGACCACCGACGCCCCCGACGCCAAGAACTGGGTCGGCATCTACGACGGCAGCCGCCGGCCCGGCACCGGCTCCTCGCTGGTGTGGAAGTACACCCCCGGCAGCTCCGGCGACGTCCAGCTCGACACCTCCGCGCTGACCGGTGGCCCGTACACCGCCTACCTGCTCGCCAAGGACGGCTACGGCGTCCTCGCCCAGACCGCCCCGTTCAGCTTCCGGCCCAAGCCCGCGGTCGTCCCCCCGCACGCCGCCGTCGACTCCTTCACCGCCACCCCGGTCGCCCCCGGCGCCGCCGTGAAGATCAAGCTCGGCGGCCTCTGGTCCCGCCCGGCCGGCAACCCCGCCGGCTCGGCTGCCTTCCGCAAGCTCGGCGGCGCGGCCTGGGCCTCGGTCGCCGCCGACGGCACGCTCACCGGTACGGCCCCCGCCACCCCCGGCCGCAACCCCGAGCTGGTGGTGGTCGGCGTCAAGGACAGCACCGGGGCCACCGACACCGTCACCGTGCTCGTCCCGGTGGTGGCTCCGACCGCCGCGCCCCGGCTCAAGGCCGCCAGCTGGAACCTGCACCAGGCGGGCTCCGGTTACACCGACGCGCTGGAGAAGCAGCTGCGCGTCGTCCTCGCCCAGGGCCTGGACGTGCTCGCCCTGCAGGAGACGGCCGGCGAGCGGGCCCAGACCCTGGCCGACGCCCTCGGCTGGTACGCCCACCAGAGCCCGGGCAGCGTCGGCATCCTCAGCCGCTACCCGCTCACCGAGCCGACCCGGGCCACCGCCGAGCTGCCCGCCGTCGCGGCCACCGTCCAGCTGCCCGGCGGCTGCGGCGTCCGGTTCTGGGCCGCGCACCTCGACGAGGCGGGCTACGGCCCGTACGCCGTCCAGGACGGCGGCACCGCCGCCCAGGTGCTGGCCGCCGAGACCGCCTCACCGCGCGTCAAGCAGGCCAAGGCGCTGGCCGCCGCCGTGCGCGCGGACCTCGCCCGGCGCGTCCCGGTGGTGCTGGCCGGTGCGCTCTCCTCGCCCTCCCACCTGGACTGGACGGCCGCCACCGCCTCCGCCCACCAGGGCGTCGGCCCGCTCGCCTGGCCGGTCACCACGGAGCTGCAGGCCGCCGGACTGACCGACACCTTCCGCGAGGAGAACCGCGACCCGGCCAAGGCCCCGGGCGTCACCTGGTCGCCCACCCGCAAGCGGCGCGGCGACCGCCCCGAGCCGCAGGACCGGATCGACGCCGTCCACTACGCCGGAGCGCTGAAGCTGGTCGAGGCGCACACCCTGGTCGCGGACTGGCCCCAGCCGGAGCCGAACACCGCCGCCAACGAGTGGCCCTCCGACACCGCCGCCGCCGTCGCCACCTTCCAGCTCTGAGAGGCCAGTCCGTGATGCCCGAGCTCTCCCGCCGCACCTTCGTCGGCGCCTCCGCGGCCGTCGGCGCCACCGCCCTGACCTGCCTGTCCGCCACCCGGGCGGACGCCGCCCCCGACGCCGCGGCCGCCACCGCCCTCACCGGCACCATCAAGGACGTCAAGCACGTCGTCGTCCTGATGCAGGAGAACCGCAGCTTCGACCACTACTTCGGCACCCTGAACGGCGTGCGCGGCTTCGGCGACAAGCAGGCCCTCCGGTTCCCGGACGGCACCGACGTGTTCCGCCAGCCCGACGCCCGCCGCAGCGACGGCGGGGTGATGCTGCCGTACCGGATGGACACCTCGAAGTACAACGCGCAGAACGCCGGCGGCCTGGCCCACGACTGGGCGACCGGCCACCAGGCCATCAACAACGGTGCGATGAACAAGTGGATCGCCGCCAAGGGCGAGCGCACCATGGGCTACTTCACCCGGGACGACATTCCCTACCAGTACGCCCTGGCCGACGCGTTCACCCTCTGCGACGCCTACTTCACCTCGCTGGCCGGCCCCACCGACCCCAACCGGCTCTACCTGTGGACCGGTACCTCCGGCCCCGGCCGGGACGGCACCACCGGCCCCTGGATCGACAACACCCCGGTCACCGACAACCCGGTCGCCGACTGGACCACCTACGCCGAGCGCCTCCAGGCGGCCGGCGTCAGCTGGCGGGTCTACCACAACCCCAGCAAGGACGACCGCACCGGCGACTACGACGACAACGCGCTCTCCTACTTCAAGCAGTTCCACAACTTCCCGAAGGACGACCCGCGTTACCTCAACGCGATGACCAAGTTCGACCCCACCGACTTCGACCGCCACTGCAAGGACGGCACCCTGCCGACCATCTCGTGGCTGGTCGCGCCCTACCTGTTCTCCGAGCACCCGGAGGCGGGCCCCGCCTACGGCGCCCACTGGGTCAACCAGGCGCTGCAGTCGCTGATGTCCAACCCGGAGGTCTGGCAGCACACCGTCTTCCTGGTCATGTACGACGAGAACGACGGCTACTTCGACCACATGGTCCCGCCCACCCCCGAGCCCGGCACCCCCGAGGAGTTCACCCAGGGCCGGGCCATCGGCCTCGGCAACCGCGTCCCGCTCTGGGTGGCGTCCCCCTGGTCGCGCGGCGGCTGGGTCAACTCCCAGGTCTTCGACCACACTTCGGTGCTGCGCCTGATGGAGCTGGTGACCGGCGTGGCCGAGCCCAACATCTCCGCCTGGCGCCGGGCCGTCTGCGGAGACCTCACCAGCTGCTTCGACTTCGCCGCCCCGGACACCTCGATCCCCCGACTGCCCGACACCAACGCCCTGATGGCGAGGGCCGACGCGGGCACCAAGCTGCCCGGCGTCGCCCTCCCGGCGACCGGCGCCCAGGCGATGCCGGTCCAGGAGCGCGGCGACCGCCCGCACCGCCCGCTGCCGTACCAGCCGTGGGCCGACGTCGAGGTGGACCGCCGGACCGGCAAGGTCACCTGCACCATGAGCAACGACGGCTCGGTGGCCTTCCCGTACACCGTCTACCCGAACATCCTGCTCCCGTTCGCGGGCACCCCGTACACCGTCGCCCCCGGCGCGACCGCGACCTACGTCTGGGACGCCGCCGCCACCGACGGCCGCTACGACTTCACCGTCCACGGCCCGGACGGCTTCGTGCGCCGCTTCGCCGGGACGGTCGTCCGGGACGGACGGGACGGCCAGAACGACATCGGCGTGCCGATCGTCACCGCCGACCTGCACGGCAGCCTCAAGCTCACCCTCCAGGTGGCCAACGACGGCCTGACGGACGTGGCCTTCACCGCCGCGCCCAACGACTTCGCGGGCAGCGCCCAGACCGTCTGGGTCAAGCCCGGCAAGCAGGTCGACCTCTCCTGGCCGCTGGACCAGCAGGGCCGCTACGACGTCGTGGTCACCGCCCACACCGGCCGGCGCTTCGTGCAGCGCTACGCGGGCTGGGTGCACTGACCCGACGCGTACGGGGCGGCGAGCCGCACCGACGCGAACCGGCCGAGGCCGTCCGGCCGGGGGCGCCGATCCGGTGACCCCCGGCCGTGGCTCGGCCGCCGCACGCGGGCCCGCCGTTACCGTCGGGCGCATGCAGAAGATCACCACCTTCCTCTGGTTCGACGACCAGGCCGAAGCGGCCGCCGCCTTCTACACCTCGCTCTTCCCCGACTCCCGGATCACCAGGGTCACCCACTACGGCGAGGGAGCCCCCGTCCAGGCCGGCTCGGTGATGACCGTCGAGTTCGAACTCGCCGGCCGGCCCTACACGGCGCTCAACGGCGGCCCCGAGTTCCACTTCACCGAGGCGATCTCGCTCCAGGTCGAGTGCGACGACCAGCGGGAGGTCGACGAACTCTGGGCCAAGCTCACCGCCGACGGCGGCCAGGAGGGCCCGTGCGGCTGGCTCAAGGACCGCTACGGCCTGTCCTGGCAGATCACCCCGCGGGTCCTGCTCGACCTGGTCGGCGACGAGGACCGGGCCAAGGCGGACCGGGTGATGGCGGTCATGCTGCGGATGGGGAAGATCGAGATCCAGCCGCTGCTCGACGCGGCCAGGGGCTGAGCCGGTGACCGCCTTCAGCCACCGCGGCATCGTCTACCTGCGCGCCACCCCGGAGCGGGTCTGGCACGCGCTCACCAACGCCGACGAGTCCGGCCTCTACTGGGGCCACCGCAACGTCTCCACCTGGCTGCCCGGCGCGCCCTGGGAGCACCAGCGCGCCGACGGCTCCGGGATCGCCGACGTGATCGGCACCGTCGAGGTGTCCGACCGCCCGCACCGGCTGGTCACCACCTGGGCGGGGCCGGAGGGGCGGCGCCCCGGCGGGCCCTCACGGGTCACCTTCGACCTCCGGCGCTGGCAGGATCTGACCCGGCTCACCGTCACCCACGAGAACCTCGCCGACGAGTCCGAGCGGGCGGACGCCGAACGGGGCTGGTCGGCGGTGCTGTCCAACCTCAAGACCTACGTGGAGACCGGCCACCCGCTGCCGCAGCAGCCCTGGCTGATGCCCTGACCTCCTGACGGCGATGCTCAGCGCCCGGCCCCCGCCGCCGGGCGCTCCCGTTCGTCCCGCCGCCGCTCCCGCACCGCGCGGCGCAGCCGGGCCAGCGGGGAGAACCGCTCCCGGCTCGCCAGCGAGGCCCGGTCCAGCTCCTCCATCAGCCGCCGGCTGCGGTGCTCGAGGTCCAGCTCGTCCAGGATCCGGTCGACCTCGGCCAGCATCGAGCCGTGCAGCTGCCAGGCCTCCGGGTGCTGCTGCACCTTGCGCAGCAGCACCTCGGCGACGTTCTCCCGGCAGGTCCAGGCCGCCGCCAGCTCGGCGGTCAGCCGCTCCTCGGCCTCTGCGGCGTTGCGGCTCACCTGGGTGGTGACCAGTACCGCGAAGCTGACCATCGCCCCGCCGACGTGCGCCAGCAGCTCCTCCAGCACGACCGCGACCTCCGGCGGGAACAGCCGCTCCTCGGGCCCGCGCCGCTTGGCCAGGTCGGTCAGGGAGCGGGCCAGCACCCGGATCACCACCACGCAGATCTCCAGGGTGTCCAACCCGGTGCGCAGCACCAGCCGGGAGAGCAGCCCCTCGCTGATCCGGGGGTTGAACCGCAGGCTGTCCTCGGCCTGGCGCAGCGCCGCGTCCACGTCCGCGATCGCCTGGTCCAGCTGGCGGGCCTCGTGCAGCCGCTCGGCGGCCCGCGCCACCGGGGTCGGCCGGCCCAGCTGTTCGGAGATGTCGAGCAGCAGCTGACGGGCCCGCCGGGCGAGGTCCTCGATCGACTCCCCGGCGGTGTCCACCCAGACCGGCGGGGCGAAGACCAGGTTGAACAGCAGGCCGACGGCCGCGCCGATCAGGGTCTCCAGCACCCGGTCCCAGGCCTGGGAGGTCAGTTTGGAGACGCCCAGGATCAGCATCGCGCTGATCGCGACCTCCTGGACGAACTCCTCGACCCGGACGAACCGCCCGATCACCAGCGAGGCCAGGATGATCAGCCCCAGGCTCCACCAGGAGAGCCCGACCACGGCGCTGAAGCCGATCGCGATCAGCACCCCGACCACCACCGAGACGACCCGGCGGACGCTGGTCTTGAGCGTCGAGTAGACGGTGACCTGCACCACCAGCAGCGCGGTGAGCGGCGCGGTCAGCGGCGCGGGCTCGCTGCTCAGCCGGGTGGCCACCGCGTACGACAGGGTGGCGGCCACGGTGGCGCGCAGCGTCTGGACGGCGAACGGGTCTCGGGCGGCGCGGCGGACCAGCGTCGGCAGGGACTCCCGGAGAAGGGCCATGAAGCCCTTCTTTCCCCGCGACCGCGGCTCACACAGCCCGTTGCCGCAGGGACTACTCGTCCAGACCCGCTCTTGCGTGGCTACTCGCGGTTGAAGCGCAGCTTCCAGGGGGCGAGGGCGGACTCCATCTGCACCCCGATGCTCATCTTGGAGGCGCCCTCGATCCGCTCCTCGAAGCGGATCGGCACCTCGCGGATGGTCAGGCCGCGCTGGATCACCCGGTAGTTCATCTCGACCTGGAACGAGTAGCCGTTGCTCTGCACGGTCGGCAGGTCGATGGCCCGCAGGGCGCTCGCCCGCCAGGCCTTGAAGCCCGCGGTGGCGTCCCGGACGCCCAGGCCGAGGATCGCGTTGACGTAGAAGTTGGCCCAGGCGGAGAGCGCCTTGCGGTGCCACGGCCACTCCTCGGCGGTCGACCCGCCGGGCACGTAGCGGGAGCCGAGCACCACGGCGGTGTCCTGGTCGGCCAGCAGGGTGGCGACCATCGCGGGTATCGCCGAGGCCGGGTGCGAGAGGTCGGCGTCCATCTGGATCACCACGTCGGCGCCCTCGTCCAGGGCCCGGGCCATGCCGGCCAGGTAGGCGCGGCCGAGGCCGTCCTTCTCGGTGCGGTGCAGCACGCCGACGGTGCCCCCGGAGTCGGCGGCGAGCTTGTCGGCGATCTCGCCGGTGCCGTCGGGGGAGTTGTCGTCGACCACCAGCAGGTGCAGCTCGGGCACCGCGAGGTCCGCGAGGAGCCCGGCGAGGACCGGAAGGTTCTCCCGCTCGTTGTACGTGGGGACGACGACAACGACCTTCGGGGAGGCCTCGACCATGTTCTGTTTCCCTCGTGCCCTCGCCGGCCGGCACCAGGGCCACACCGGTCGGTTGTCCTGTGACGACCTGCGCTGCTGTTAGACCGTGCGAGTGTAGCCGGATCAACGGCTCCTTCCGGCCCCGGGGCGGACGGGGCAGGGCTCGGACGGGGTCGGGAAGGCCGGTTCGACCGCGATGGACCACGGTGGGTCGTGCTGGTGTGCTGGTGTGCTGGCGTGCGGGACCGCGACGGACCCGTGCTGGACCGCTACGCCGTGCCGTAGACGGCGGCCAGGTTGTCCTGCGCGGGGTGGGTGCGTGCGGCCGGACCGGCGGCGAAGGCGCGCAGGACGTTCTCGGTGACCTTGCGGACCACGTCCCCGGCGTGGGAGTCGATGCCGTGGTCGGCCTTGCCGCCGCCGGGGCCGCGCGCGTCCAGGGCCTCCACCCAGCGCATCGTCCCACTGGCGAAGACTCCGGCGCCGCTGGGCACGGTGTAGTACGCGGTGTCGGAGTGGGAGCGCCGGCCCTCGCAGACCACCGGGGAGTGGGCGATCACCTCGATCGGGCGCGGGGTGGGGAAGCCGGTGTCGACCCGGTCGTACTCGACGCCGACCAGGTGCGGGAAGGACGCCCCGGCCACCACGCCGGTGCCCTCGAAGGCCCAGTGCCCCGGCGAGGTGACCACGTACGGGGCGTCCACCGGGTAGCCGTCGTAGATCACGCCGAGCATCGAGCTCTCCGGGTCGGCGCCGGGGCCGGCCCGGAAGTCGGTGGTCGCCGGGGAGCCCGCCTGGTAGCCGGGGTCCTGCGCCCAGGCGGCCTTGTAGCAGACCACCGTGCGGTCCGGTCCGAGCTCGGTGGGCTCGAAGCGGATCCGCCGGAAGCAGCAGTTGGCGCCGAGGACCGCCAGGTTCGTCCCGGTGTCCCGGGCAGCCACCACGTTGGTGCGCTGCTCGGGGGACCAGTACTCGTCGTGGCCGAGCGAGAGGACGGCGCTCGCGCCGCGCAGCAGCCCCGGTTCGCGGGCCACGTCGATCCCGGTGGTGTAGGCGAGCGGCAGCCCGAGTCGCTCGGCCAGGGCGATCAGCGGTGCCTCGTAGACCAGGAACAGCCCGGCGCCGTGGTCGTAGTCGTACGGCCGGTCGAAGACGACCCGCAGCGAGCGGGTGGCCAGGCCGCCGGTCGGGCCGTTGTAGAGGCTGTGGCCGCCCCACTCGTTGTAGGCCTGCCAGGTCGCCGGGGCGCTCATCACCACGGTCTTCCCGGCGGTGCTCGCGGAGCGGACGGTGAGCGGGACGTAGCTGCGGCCGGAGCCGTCCTCGGCGTCCAGACGCAGCAGGTAGGCGCCCTCGGGCCAGCCGGTGGTGTCCACGGCGAGGGTGCGTTGCCAGCCGGTCAGCACGGTGCGGGTGACCTGGTCCACGTGCGGGGCGGCCTGTTTGGCACCGGGGACGTGCTCACGGCGCCAGACCAGCCGGGCCCGGGCGCCGCCGTACCAGCCCATCCGGTAGGCGGAGACGGTGAAGGAGGCGGCGGGGGTGGAGACGTGCAGGCCGAAGGACTCGCCGGGCAGCACGCTGACCCGGTCGGCGAAGCCCTCGACGGCGCCGGCCCGGCCGGGGTCGGTGATCTCCCAGTCCGGGTTGCCGGGCAGGGACTGCTCGTTCGGCGGGTCGCCCTCCGGTCCGGCGTGCTGGGCGGCGGTGGGTGCGGCCGTGCCGGGAGCACCCTGGGGGTCCGGCGTGGGGTGCGGGGCGGCGCCCGGGTGCTGGGCGCCGCAGGAGGTGACGGCGGCCGCCATCAGGCCCAGGCCCAGGATCCCCCGCCGACTCGGTTCCGCCACCGCTGTCTCCCTGCCGTCCGCCGCCGATCCCATGGGCGCGTCAACCTGGTGAGTCAATGCGCGCGGACATCTATACCCCTTGCGGGTGGGGCTGGTGCACCGCCGCGCCGGGGCCGCCGACCAGCGTCGGGCGGCCGGCGCCAGCCCGGAGGGCCGGACGGGCGCATCCCGGCGTGTTGGCCCGCGAGGCTGCCGGACCGCCCCGGCCCGGTCCCCTAGCCTGACCAGGCCCGCCGTCCGGCGGCCTTGGGGGTCCGGAACCGCGCGGCGGCCGGCCGAAGTCGTGGACAGGGGTGTACGTGGTCTCGTCGGGTTCGGCCGCACCGGGAGCAGCCCCTTCGACTCCGTCCACGCGGGGCACCAGGTTCCGTGCGTGGCTGCTCGAAGGCCTCTCGGACATGGCGAAGCAGCACCCCGGTCCGCACGCCGAGGCACCCGCCGAGAAGGGCGCGCACTGGTGGCGGGTCATGTGCCTGACCGGCCTCGACTACTTCTCGACGCTCGGCTACCAGCCCGGCATCGCCGCCCTCGCGGCCGGCCTGCTGTCGCCGATCGCCACGGTCGTCCTGGTGCTGGTCACCCTGTGCGGCGCGCTGCCGGTCTACCGGCGGGTGGCCATCGAGAGCCCGCACGGCCAGGGCTCGATCGCCATGCTGGAGCGGCTGCTGTCGTTCTGGCAGGGCAAGCTCTTCGTGCTGACCCTGCTCGGCTTCGCCGCCACCGACTTCATGATCACCATCACCCTGTCGGCCGCCGACGCGACCGCCCACCTGATCGAGAACCCGCACCTGCACAGCGCCCTGTCCGGCAAGCAGGTGATGCTCACCCTCATCCTGGTGGCGCTGCTCGGCGCGGTGTTCCTGAAGGGCTTCAGCGAGGCCATCGGCCTGGCCGTCGTCCTGGTCGCGGTCTACCTCACGCTCAACGTGGTCGTGGTGGCCAACGGCATCTGGCACGTCCTCAAGGAACCCCAGGTGTTCGGCGACTGGACGGACGGGCTGACCGCCGAGCACGGCAACGCGTTCGCGATGATCGGCGTGGCGCTGATCGTCTTCCCCAAACTCGCGCTCGGCCTCTCCGGCTTCGAGACCGGCGTCGCCGTGATGCCCCACATCGAGGGCGACCCGGACGACACCGAGGAGAAGCCCACCGGCCGCATCCGCGGCGCCCGCCACCTGCTCACCACCGCCGCCGTGATCATGAGCGTCTTCCTGATCGCCACCAGCCTCATCACGACCCTGCTGATCCCCGCGGACGCTTTCAAGAGCGGTGGCCCGGCCAACGGCCGCGCCCTCGCCTACCTCGCCCACGAGAACCTGGGCAGCGCCTTCGGCAGTGTCTACGACCTGTCGACCATCGCCATCCTCTGGTTCGCCGGCGCCTCCGCCATGGCGGGACTGCTCAACCTGATGCCCCGCTACCTGCCGCGCTACGGCATGGCCCCGCACTGGGCCCGGGCGGTGCGGCCGACGGTGATCGTGCTGACCCTGATCGCGTTCCTGGTCACCTGGATCTTCGACGCCAACGTCGACGCCCAGGGCGGCGCGTACGCGACCGGTGTGCTGGTGCTGATCAGCTCCGCCGCGGTCGCCGTCACCATCGCCGCCCGCAAGGCCGGGGAACGGCGCTGGACCGTCACCTTCGCGGTGATCGCCGCCGTGTTCCTCTACACCACCGCCGTGAACATCGCCGAACGGCCGGACGGCGTCAAGATCGGCGCCTGCTTCATCGCGGGCATCATGCTGGTTTCCTTCCTCTCCCGGCTCAAGCGCGCCTTCGAACTGCGCGTCACCGACGTGGTCCTGGACGAGGTCGCGGAGCGCTTCGTCCGGGACTACACCCACCGACCGCTGCGCCTGATCGCCAACGAGCCCAACAGTCGGGACATCGCCGAGTACCGGGACAAGATCCGGCAGATCCGTGCCGACAACGACATCCCGGCGGAGGACGACCTGGTCTTCGTCGAGGTCACCGTGCTCGACCCGTCCGACTTCGAGGCCGAACTGACGGTGCGCGGGGAGGTGCTGCACGAGCGCTACCGGGTGCTCTCGCTGCAGAGCTCCAGCGTGCCCAACGCGCTGGCCGCGCTGCTGCTGCGGGTGCGCGACCTCACCGGGCAGCAGCCGCACATCTACTTCGAGTGGACCGAGGGCAACCCCTTCGCCCAGTTCATGCGGTTCTTCCTGTTCGGGCAGGGCGAGATCGCGCCGGTCACCCGCGAGGTGCTCCGCGAGGCCGAGCCCGACCGGGCCCGCCGGCCCGCGGTGCACGTCGGCTAGCTGTTCTGTCCCGGGTGGTCCGGACCCACGGGTCGGACCACCCGGGGGTGTGATCAGCGGGGGTTGCGGTTCTTGCTCCAGGCCGGTGCGACGATGGCCACCAGGGCCACGGCGAAGCCGAGTTGGAGGACGTGACGGATCCAGTCGATGCCGGAGGTGTGGCGGACACCGATCCAGCCGGAGACGGCGTTGCCCAGCCAGGCTCCGGCGGCGCCGAGCAGCATGGTCAGCCACCACGGGATCGACTGCGGCCCGCGCAGGATCAGCTTGGCGAGCACGCCGAGCACGAAGCCGATGAGCAGAATCCAGAGGAGCTGGAACATCGCTGTCCACCTTCCCGGCGCGGCCGGAGGGTGCCGGTGCGCCGAATCGCCGAAGACACGGTTCGTCCCATGATCACCCGGTTCGGCCGAACGGGCACGTCGGGGAGGGGCGCCCCACTCCGCCGTGCCGAGTCCGGAGAGGAACTCCTGGCAGCTCAAGCGCGTCTCCTGAGCCGGGCTGCCCGGCGGGGTCAGAGCTCACGGACGTCCGCGACGGCCTCGCGGACGTCCGGGTCCGGATCCTCGGCGAGGCCGTCCAGCAGTTCGGTGACACCCGGTGTGGACCAGCCCTGGACCGCCCGGACCAGTTCCTGACGGACGCCCGGATCGGGGTGGGCGGCCAGTCGGGCGAGGCGCTCCACCGGGCCGCGGCGGCGCAGGCCGAACCAGTGCAGGGCGGAGCGCAGTGCGTCCGGGTCGCCGGGATCGCCCGCCGCCTCGATCCGGGCGAGCAGCACGGGCACGGGTGGCGGCGGGCCGTCCAGCGGGTGCGGATGGCGCTCGCGCAGCCGCCGGCCACCGTACTCGCCGCGGATCCGGCAGCCGAAGCAGGTGCACGGCCGGGTGCCGTGGGCGTCCGGGAGGTAGCGCCAGCCCGCGACCTGTGGCACCGCGCGGACCCGGTGCACCTCGCGGGCGCCCACCGCGCGCGGTACGACGACCTCCCAGCCGCGCGGGTCCGGCAGGGCGGCGATCCGGGCGACCGCCTCGGCGGCGGTCAGCCACCGCTGGGCCTCCTTGGCGCGGTCCCGGTAGTGCCCGACCAGCACCTGCTGGGCGTCGTCCAGTCGGACGTGCACCGCGGCCAGCGAACCCTTCGGGCCGAACCGGGCCAGCTCGCGCAGCCACTGGTGGGTGAGGGCGTACGAGGGCAGCACGGGGAAGCAGTACACCCCGCGCACTCCGCCCTGGCCTCGGCTGTCGGCCCGGATCCCGGCGCGGCGGATGCGCGGCGTGTTCGCCGTGGACGTCAGGTGCACGAACATCGCCATGGGAGCGGATGGTAGCCGGTCCGGGGGGCGTGGCTCGACGGGTCGACGGGTCGACGGGCTGACGCGTCAACGGGCTGACGGGTCAGCGGGCTGACGGGTCAGCGGGCTCGCGGGCGGCTACGCCGGGCGCTCCGGGCCGGTGCGGCGGTCGATCAGGGCGGCCAGGCCGTCCATGATGCGGGCCAGGCCGAAGTCCAGGGCCTGGTCGCGTCCGTCCGGTTCGGCCATCGCGGCGGCCACGGCGGGGTAGCGGTCGGCGTGCCGTTGCACCACGGTGCCGAGAGCGGCGAGGAGTTCGGCCTCGGGGGAGCCGTCCGGGCCGACCGCGCGGGTCTGTTCGGCGATGGTGCGCACGTGCCCGGAGAGCAGCACGGCGGCGTCCATCCGTTCGGCGCCGCTCAGCCCGTGGCCGTCGAGGGCGGCCACCACCCGCTCCAGCCAGGCGAGTTCCCTCGGGCCGGGCACCCGGGGGCCGAGGGTGGCGTCCAGCAGCCAGGGGTGGCGGGCGAAGGCGGCGGACAACTGGTTCGACCAGGCGGTGAGTTGCTCCCGCCAGCCGGGTCCGTCCGCGGCCGCGGTGGGCTCGCCGAGGGCCGACTCGACCATCAGCGCGAGGAGTTCGGCCTTGCCGGGGACGTACCGGTAGAGCGACATCTTGGTGAAGTCGAGCATCCCGGCGACCTTCTGCATGGAGACCGCGCCCAGCCCCTCCGCGTCCGCCACCTCGACGCCGGCGGCGGCGATCCGCTCCAGGCTGAGGGCCGGCTTGGGTCCGCGGGTCGGCCGCGCGGGCTGCTCCCAGAGCAGTCGCACCGTGTCGTTCGCCGTCTCGCCCATCGTCCGCTCCCGTCCCGGGGGTTGCCCGCGCCCGCCAACTGTGTCTACCGTACACAGCAACAAATAGTGTCCGTTGGACACAGTTTCCGATCCTCGGACGGAGTGGTTCCCATGAGCGCTTCCGCACGCACCCGCACCAGGGTGCTGATCTCGGGCGCGAGCATCGCCGGCCCCGCACTGGCGCACTGGCTGGGCCGGTACGGCTTCGAGGTCACCGTGGTCGAACTCGCGCCCGCACTGCGCGGCGGCGGGCAGAACGTCGACTTCCGGGGGCGGACCCATCGCACCGTGCTGGAGCGGATGGGCGTGCTGGACGAACTGCGCGCCCTCGACACCGGCGGCAGCCCGATCACCTTCGTGGACCGGCGCGGCCGCCGACTGCTGCACCTGCCCGCCGAGTTCGCGGGCGGCGAGCTGGAGATCCCGCGCGGAGAACTGGCGCAGGTGCTCCACCGGCACAGCGCCCCCCGCGCCGAGTACGTCTTCGGCGACACCGTCGAAACCCTGGAGGAGACGGCCGGCGGAGTACGGGTCGCCTTCCGGCACGGCGCACCGCGCGAGTTCGACCTGGTGATCGGCGCCGACGGGCTGCACTCCACCGTGCGGCGGCTCGCCTTCGGCCCCGAGCAGCGGTTCGTCCGCCACCTCGGCTACTACGCGGCCACCTGGCAGCTGCCGAACGACGGCGGCCTGCCGGAGGGCGGAGCCGGCCTGAACGTCCCCGGCCGGCTGATGTCCGTCGGCGCCGACCCCCGCGACCCGGCCCGGGCGGGGGCCTTCTGCCTCTTCGCCTCGCCCGAACTGCGCTACGACCGCCATGACACCGGGCAGCAGAAGGCGCTGGTCCGGGACGCCTTCGCGGGCCTCGGCTGGCTCGTGCCGCAGTTGCTCCGGAGCCTGGACGCCGCGCCCGAGCTGTACTTCGACTCGATCAGCCGCGCCGACGTCCCCAGCTGGTCCACCGGCCGGATCGCCCTGCTCGGCGACGCCGCCTGCGGTGCCACGATCGGCGGGATGGGCACCGGCACGGCCGTGGTGGCCGCCTACGTCCTCGCCGGTGAGCTGGCGCTGGCCCGTGGCGACCACCGGACCGCCTTCACCCGGTACGAGCGGCTGCTGCGCGGCTACGCCCGGGGCTGCCAGAAGGGCGGCGACCGCACCGGCCCCTTCCTGGCACCGCGCACCGGGGCCGGACTGCGGCTGCGCAACGGGCTGCTCAACCGGAGGTGGGTGCTGGACCGGATGCTGGAGCTCGGCAAGCAGGTCTCCAGCGTCGAACTGCCGGACTACGCGGCGCTCCTGGCGGGTGATGCGGTCAGTGCGGCGGGCTGATCCGGTTGCCGTTGTCGAGCACGGCCTCGACCTGGACGACGCCCCGGGCGGGTCGCTCGATCGCCAGGGTGCGGTCCGGGGCGGGGCGGTCGGCCGACCAGTCCGGGCCCTTGACGGACAGTCGGGTGACCCGCTGACTGCCCGCCGCGAGCAGGTAGTCCGCGCCCTGGGGGGAGTGCCACCACGTCCAGGCCACGGTGTCCTGCTCGAAGTGGCTGCACGAGCGGCCCGGGCCGCCGCCGGTGCGCTGGGGCCCCCGGGCGGTCGGAAGCAGTACGGCGGTGGCCGCGCTGCCCTCGCCCGTCCAGCGGTCGGCGCGCAGGCAGAACCAGGCGGCCGAGCCCCCGTTCTGCGGCAGCGACTGCACCGCGAACGCCCACAGGTTGAGCTGCTTGACGCCCGGTGTACCGTCCGGCACCGCGCAGCCGGCCCGGGCCCAGGCCTGCAGCGCCTCGGGGGCGACCACCTCGCGCGGCTCGCGGGCGGGCTGGCCGCGGTCCGGCGGCGGGGTGTAGCTCAGGTGCGCCGGGAGGAGGCCGCCGACGTCGGCCAGCAGGAAGGCGTGCTTCTCGGCGATCACCGGGGAGGAGTGCAGTTGGAGCACGGTGGCGCCGCGGCAATCCGCCGGGCCGCCGCCCGGCGTGGCCGCGGTGACCCCGCCGGGGTGGTCCAGCGGGCGGGCGGCGGCGTCGGGCTGGTCGATCCGGCGGGTCTCGGCGGTGTCCACCCAGGGCGCCAGCAGGTAGCGCAGGGCGGTGCCCTGACGGCTGAGCACCACCGCGCCCGCCGTGGTCGGGTCCGAGGCGTCGGCTCGGGCGAGGTCCAGCCCGCCGCCGGGCCCGTCGGCGAACCGGGCGATCCGGCGGCCGTCGTACAGCACCGCCACACCCGTACCGTCCACCGTCCCGGCGAACAGCAACTGCGGTGGGGTGCCGGGCGGGGCGGTGTCGGTGCCCGGTTCGGCACGGGTCCGCGGGCCCGGCTGCGACCAGGCGGCCAGGGCGCGGCCGAGCAGGGCGCCGTCCTCGCGCCGGTCGCCGCGCGCGGGCCAGGCGGTGAAGTCGACCCGCGCGGTGTGCTGCCAGGCGTCCGGCGCCACCCGGACCAGCCGGGCCGGGTCGGTCGGGCCGGGCCGGCCGCCGTCCGGCGCCACGGCGCTGCCCGCCGGAGTGGAACCGCCGCCCAGCACCGCCGCCGTCGTGGTCAGCCCGAGTACCCCGACCACCAGTGCGGCGGCGAGCGTACGGCGGCGGCGCAGCAGGTCGGTGGGCTGCACCCGGACGGCGCACGGGTCGAACGCGGGGGGTTCGGCCTCCGGCCCGGCCGGGACCTCGGCGGCGGCCGCGACCGCCTCCTCCGGTCGGGCCACCCCGGCCTCCCGCAGCACCTCCACCGCCTGCGGCCCGGTCAGCTCCTCCACCGCCAGGAGCGCGAACGCGGCCCGGGCCGGGGCGTCGAGTGCGCCGAGCGCGTGGTCCAGCGCGGCGTCCTGCTCGCCGCCGTGCGGGGTGAACAGCCGCAGGCCCCAGACCCGGGGCGCCAGCAGCCGGGCGCCGGGCCGGGGCCGCAGTGCGGCGTGCAGCACCCGGCGGCGCAGGGCCGCGTACACCGGGTCCGTGGTGGCGGGCTCGGTCGGGGCGGGCTGGGCGACTGTGGGGTCGGCCACTGGGGGATCGGGGTGGCGGGTCCACCGGAAGGGCAGGGCGCGCTGGACGGCGGCGTGGGCGGCGAGCACCCGGCTGTGCCGGTCGCGGTCGGCCGGCAGGGCGAGGTAGGCGAGCCGCACCAGCCTGCGGTAGTGGTGCACCAGCGCGGCCTCGGCCTCCGCCACCGGGCGCGCCCACGCACCCCGGCTCGCCGGTGGCTTCCCCGCCGTCCGTCCTGCCAACGGGCCCTCCCGGTGCCGTGCGTACTGTCGTGGTGGACGGTCCAACGAGTCGATCATGTGATGGTTGCGCCGTCCGGGGTGGACGCCGGTGCGGCAGCGGCGGGCGGTCCGCGTCCCCGCTCCGTACCGCTGTCCGTAGCGCTGCTCCGGAGTGCGCTTGTGCGAGTGCCCGCCGAAGTCGTTCGTCGGAGGAATGTTCGCAGGTCAGGGCCCTTGGTCCCACCCATTCGGCCCCTTGGCCCCTGGCGGTCCGCGCGGCCGGGCGCCATGCTGCCGGTACCGGCCGGGACGATCCGCATCCGGTCGGACCAACATCGTTGGACGAGGTGAACCGGCGTGCCGCATGCCACCGTCGAAACTGTGATGACCAGCCCCGTGGTCCGGATCGCACCCGAGACCGGATTCCGGGAGATCGTCGCGCTGCTGACCGAGTACGACATCACCGGGGTACCGGTGGTGGACCCGGACGGGCGGCCGCTCGGGCTGGTGTCGGAGGCGGACCTGCTGCGCACCCTGGCCGCGCAGGAAGACCTCGGCAGTCTGCTGCCCCCGCCCGAGTCGGCGCGGGCCGGGCAGGGCGGCGAGATCACGGCGGCGGACCTGATGACGGCCCAGCCGGTCTGCACCACGCCCGACAGCAGCGTGGTCGCGGCGGCCCGGCTGATGAGCCGGCACGGGCTGAAGCGGCTGCCGGTGCTGGACGAGGAGGGGCGGGTCGTCGGCATGGTGAGCCGCGGGGACCTGCTGCGGGTGTTCCTGCGCGAGGACCGGGTGATCCGGCGGGAGATCGTCGAGGAGGTGCTCGGCCGGATCGACGGGGTGAGCCCGGCGGAGATCGGGGTGGAGGTGGACCAGGGCCGGGTGGTGCTCAGCGGCACCGTGCCCGAGGCGCACCTGGTGCCGATCGTGCTGAACCTGTGCCGCTCGGTGGACGGGGTGGTCTCGGTGACCGACCGGCTCCGGGCCGGAGGTGCCACGGCCTCGGTCGGCTGAGCGGTCGATCGTCGGCTCCGGCGTCGGCTCAGGATTGTCGTGGTCGTGTCGGCCCGATTCGCATACTGCGGAGCGTATCGGGGAACTCACCCTGTGTGCCTGGCGGTTCGGACTGCCGGGACGCCGGAGCTTCGGGGAGGCGGCCGTGGCAGTCGTGTTCGACGCGGACTTCACTTCGACCAGGCAGTGGATCGCCGGGCGCAGCAGCGCATACCCCCGGATGGGGCCGACCAACCGGAGCGACCACAAGCTCGACTACCTGAGCCACGAGTACTGCCCGGGCGGGGTGTTCAGCGCGGTCCGGCGGCGCACCGGCGGCCTCTGGACCTGCAACCTGCTGACCACGGAGGGCAGTCCGGAGGCCTTCCAGGTCCGCACCGGGGACGTGCTGTCGGCCCAGGTCACCCTGCCCACCGGACTGGGTGCCTGGCCGGCGATCTGGACCTGGCGGGACGGCGGCAACGAGGTGGACGTCTTCGAGTACCACCCGGACAACCCGGACCTCCTGGAGATCTCCAACCACGTCCGCGGCGGCTTCCGGTACTGGCACGGCGGCGGTGTCGGGGTCGCCCCCGGCGCGAGCGTCGGCCTGCGGGTGGCGCTCGGCGCTCACTCCGTGGACTGGTACGTCGAGGACGAGCTGGTCTACGCGGACCTGCACGGGGTCGGGACCGGCTGGCACGCCTATCTGATCGTCAACCTGTCGGTGGCGGACGGGACGTACCACGACCGGCCGGCGTTCGACGGGCCGGACCGGCTGAGCTGGGTGTGCGAGAGCCTCACGGTCGAGCGCTGACCCGGCGGGGCGGGGTCACCGCTGTCGGCCCGCTGTCGGCCCGCGTTCGCTCCGCGTCCGGTCCGTTCGGTCCGACAGTACGCTTTCGGTCCGGGCTCAGTCCGAGTTGGACCACACCAGCAGTCCGGGGCCGTCCGGGGTGACCACCGGCACCCAGGCCTCGTCGGCCTCGTGGATACGGCCCTCGTCCAGCTCCAGGGCGTGCCGTGCGTCGGTCTGCCCGTCCGAGGTCCAGTAGGGGACGCGCCCGACGATCCCGCGCAACCTCGCGCGCTCGTCCTCGGGCCAGGAGTGGTTCCAGGTGCCTGCGCCGGCGAACTCCTCCTCGAAGAGCCGGCGCAGCGCGTCCAGTGCGGCGGGGTCGAACACCGGCACCAGGAAGCCCTCCGCCCGGCCCTGGCGGCACGCCTGGCCGCCGTACTGCTGTCGGTGGACGACGCCGGTCGGGGCCGCGACGATCACGTGCAGCCACCCGCCCTCGGGCGGGCCGTCCTGGTCGAGGGTCACGAAGCGTCGGGGGAGCACGGGAGCAGTCTGGCCGACGGCCCGGCCGTCGGGCCAGCGCCATTGCGCGGGGGTGTGCCGGTCGGAGGCGCGGCTAGGGCGCGAACGCGGCGGTGATCGGGCCGCCCGGGCCGGAGCGCTGGAACCAGACCGCCCGGCGGTGCGGGCCGATGTGCGCGGGGTCGGTGACGTACAGGTCGTCGCGCGGGGCGCGCTCGTTGCCGGGGGCCAGCGCGGCGTCCACCGCCTGGTCGGCGAGTTCGCGCAGCAGGGCGGTGACGGTGGCCTCGGCGGCGCTGGGGGCGATGGCGAGGGCGGCGAGTTCGCTCCAGAGCGCGGTGGAGAGGTAGGCGATCGGGGTGTGGTGGAGCGCGGGATGGGGCCGGTGGTCGGTGTGGCGGCGGAGCAGGCCGTCCGCGACGAGCTGCTCGGGGGAGCGGTGGCCGTCGGGCGGGTGGTGGTTCATGGGCGGAAACGCTACTCCGGTGGGCGGGGCCGCTTCGGCAGGAACGTTTTCTCAGGATTTCTTCACAGCGCTTTGACCAGGTGCGGGCGCACGATGGTGGTAAGGCGCTGATCACCCCCGGGCAGCGCGGCAGCCCGGGCCTCGTGGCGAGTGGGTCGCCACGGCGCCGCTCACCTCGGCGGGCCCGCTGGGCCGGAGGAGGAGGACCTGATGAGGCACTGGCATTGGCACGGTTACGGCCCCGGCCACGGACCGGGCGGCTGGGGCATCGCCGTGATGGTGATCATCTCGCTGCTCGTCCTGGCGGTGTTGGTGCTCCTGGCCGTCGCCCTGTTCCGGTACGTCTCCCGCTCGCGGCAGCCGATCCCGTACGGACCGGGCGCCGCCGGGGTGGCGGGTGGCGGGCCGCACGGGTGGGGGTCGCACGGCCCGACCCCGGAGCAGGTGCTCGCGGATCGGTTCGCGCGGGGCGAGATCGACGCGGAGGAGTACCGGCACCGGCTGGAGACCTTGCGCTCGCCGAGTGGCGCGGGAGGCGCGGGAGGTCCGGGCGGCCCGAGTGGCGCGGGAGGTCCGGACGGTCCCGGCGGCGGCTGACCGGGGGGATCCGGGGATGGAGGGGCGGGGGAACGGGTGAGGCCCGCCGCACACGGGGTGCGGCGGGCCTCCCTGCTGCCGGGGCCGCCGGAGCGGGGGACTCGGGTCTGCCCGGCAGGATCCGCCGGACGGACCCTGGCGGGGACCTACTCGACGATCAGCTCGACCGAGATGTTGCCCCGAGTGGCGCGGGAGTACGGGCAGACCTCGTGGGCCTGCTTGACCAGCAGCTCGCCGGTCTCGCCCGCGAGCGACTCGGGCAGCTCCACCCGCAGCACGACGGACAGGCCGAAGCCGGCGCCGTCCTTGCCGATGGAGACCTCGGCGGTCACCGAGGCCTCGCCGGTGTCCACCCGCGCCTGCCGGCCGACCAGGCCGAGGGCGCTGGCGAAGCAGGCGGCGTAGCCGGCCGCGAACAGCTGCTCGGGGTTGGTGCCCTGACCGCTACCGCCGAGCGCGGGCGGCATCGCGAGGGCGAGGTCCAGCTGGCCGTCGGAGCTGACGGCGCGGCCCTCACGGCCGTTGGCGGTGGCGGCGGCGGTGTAGAGCGCGTCCATGGTGGGTCCCTTCGTGATGCGCGGTCCGTGGTGCGTGGAGGTGCGCGGAGGCATGTGG
Source organism: Kitasatospora sp. NPDC127060 (assembly GCF_042724935.1). Taxonomy (NCBI): domain Bacteria; kingdom Bacillati; phylum Actinomycetota; class Actinomycetes; order Kitasatosporales; family Streptomycetaceae; genus Kitasatospora; species Kitasatospora sp. NPDC127060. The sequence continues at coordinate 29,661 of NZ_JBHXEG010000002.1, read as the reverse complement.
GGATCGTGCTGCGTCGGCCGTGGCCGGCCCCTTGCGGAGGGCTCGGCCGGTGACCGCTCCATAATTAGAGCACACCATTAAATTGGGCACAACTGAATCGTGCGGCGACGGTCGGTACCATGGGGTCATGACCACGCTCCCCGGCATGGCGGACGAGGAACTGCTCCGCCTCGACCAGCAGATCTGCTTCTCGCTCAACGCGGCCTCGCGCGCCTTCGGTGGCGTCTACCGGGTCCTGCTCCGGGGGCTCGGGCTCACCTATCCGCAGTACCTGGTGATGCTGGTGCTCTGGGAGGACGGCGAACTGCCCGTCAAGCGGATCGGCGAGCGGCTGCGGCTCGACTCCGGCACCCTGTCCCCGCTGCTCAAGCGGCTGGAGGCGGCCGGATTGGTGCACCGTGTGCGCAGCCCCGAGGACGAGCGGTCGGTCACCGTCAGCCTCACCGCCGAGGGATCGGCGCTGCGCGAGCGGGCCGGCCAGGTGCCGCGCCGGCTGCTCACGGCGACCGGACTACCGGTCGAGGACCTGGCCGCGCTGCAGGTCCTGCTGGAGCGGGTGACCGTCGCGCTGGACTCGGCGGAGGTGGAGCCGGCGCCGTAGCCCCTGGGGGCTGGCGTCGACCGTGGCGCGGGTGTCGCGAGGGCTGGCGTCGACCGTGGCGAAGGCATCGCCCGGCTTGTCAAGCCGGCGTCCGGGTCGAGTGTGATCTGGGTCACTTCCGGGCTGGTGGGCGGTGTTCCATGTGCCCAAAGGAGCAGGTCAGCGGCACTGTTCGAAAATGAACGTAAACGTTCCCAAATGTCCGCCCGATCCGGTCGACAACCCGCACCTCCCGAACGGTTACAGCACGAGCCCCCCGAGGGGGCCGTCGGCGTGCCACCCCGGTGGGCCGGCCAGCTGACTCAGGAAGGGGGGCGCGTGTGAACACTCCCGGGCCGGGCGGGGAGCGGAGCCTGCGGGCGGACCCGCTCGACGACCTGCCGAACGACTTCGAGGCGTTCTTCACCCGCGAGAACACCGGCTACCTCCGCTACGCCCAGCAGCGCCTGCGCCACCGCGAGGACGCCCAGGACGCCGTGCAGAACGCCGGCACCACCCTCTACAAGAACTGGCGCCGGGCCCTGGCCAGCGAGGACCCGCAGGCCTTCGCGTTCAAGATCGTCAAGGACGCGGTGGTCGACGTCCTGCGCGAGCGCCGGCGCGCCGAACGCAAACGGCTGCGGGTGATCGCCCAGCGCCGCCCCGACACCAGCCAGGACGAGCTGGAGGAACTCGCCGAACTGGACGCCCTGGACTGGGCGATGGACGAACTCGCGCGCGCCGCGCCGGTCCAGGCCGATGTCGTCCGGCTGCGTCAGGCGGGCCTGTCCTACCACGACATCGGCCGCTCGCTCGGCATCGCGCACACCACCGCCCGCACCTACTACAGCCTGGGGCGGCGGCACCTGGAGTACCTGCTGGAGCACCCGGACGACGGGCAGGCGACATGAAGGTCACCGAGCTGCTGCGCGCCCACACCGCCGAGCTGGACCAGGAGTTCCGTGACCACGACCCGGCGGCCTTCACCCGCCGGCTGGCCGAACGGCTGGCCGCCGCCCGCCGGACCGCCCCCACCGGGCGAGAGCGACCCGCCCGCCCGCCCGCCGTCGCCCGGCCGCCGCACGCCCCGGCGGCCTGGGACCGTCCAGGCACCGCCGGACGGTCCGAACTGCGACGCGACCTGCGGCACCTGTGCGCCGGGGTGGCGGGCGCGGTGGAACCGGGGGAGCTGGCCCTGGACCTCGAACTCGCCGAGAAGACCGCGTTCCGCACCCTCGGCTGCCTGCTCTACGGCATGGGCCGCACCGCGGACGGGGTCTTCTGGTGGCGGATCGCCGTCCAGTACGGCGACCAGCTGGCCGTCCACTGCCTGGCGGTCCACTACGCCGCCGAGGGCGAACGGCGTGACGCCGCCCGTTGGGCCGCCGAGGCCGAGGACCTCAGCGACCCGGGGCGGCTGCCGCAACTCGCCCCGGAGGCCCGGCCGGGCTGCGCCGCCGAGCTGGCCCGACTGCTGGCGGAGCGCTACGACGGCGAGATCCTGCTGACCCTGCGGGGCGCCGTGGCGGCACCGCCGGCGGCGGACGAGGGGCGGCTGGGCGTGCGCGCGGTGCGGGGGCGGGGGGTGGTGCGGATCCGGTGATGGGGCTGGTGCGGTGGTGGGTTTGGTGCGGTGACGGGGCGGATGTGGCGGTGGGCCGGGTGCGGTGACCGGGCGGATCCGGTGACCGGGCGGGTGCTCTGGGGCAGGCGGATCGGTGGGTGCGGGTCAGCTGAGTCCGGAGACGGCGCTGCCGAGGTAGTCGGCGCCGAGCACGATCGGGACGGCGGTCATGATCGCCGCGTGGTGCGCCGCCATCCAGGCGCGCCACTCGCCGAGGGCGTGGACCGAGCGGTCGGCACCGCGGAACTGGACGGTGAGCGGGACGAGGGTGCCCAGCGAGCCGATCAGTACCAGCAGGGCGGCGGCCCCCGCCCGGGCTCCGGCACCGGAGGGGGCGGCGGCGATCGAGGCGGCGCCACCGACGGCCGGGATCAGGGTGGTGGGGCGGGACCAGACCAGGGCCGCGGCGAGGGCGGCGGACCGGGTCGGGGTGAGGCGATCGATCCCCAGCAGCCAGGTCGGTGGCGCGGTGACGTGCCCTGGCCGCGGGCGGTTGCGCCACTGCTGGGCCGCGAGGACGAGCAGGGCGATGCCCAGGGCGAGCTTCAGCCAGGACGACCAGGTCGGTCTGCCGCCGTCGGGGCTCAGCGCGCGCCCGGCCGCCACCACGAGCGCCACGACCGCCGCCAGGCCGAGCACCCAGCCGGCCGCGAACGCCGATCCGTTGGCCCGACCGCGCGGTGAGGCGAGGATCAGCAGCACGGCGATCAGCGGCAGCGGACTGAGCCCGACCGCCACCGCCGAGGCCAGCATCGGACCGATCGCCTCACCCATCGGCCTCACCCATCCGCGGACCTGCCTTCCCGTCGCCGGGCGCCGTCCGCCATTCAGCTACCGCCGGCGGCGGGGCGCACGGCCGGTACGGCCGTTCGGGTGAGGTCGAGCCGGTGGCGGGTCGATGTCCGGCGGGAACGGCCGGGGGCCGCCGCACCGGTGTGGTGTGACGGCCCCCGCGACGGACCGGGTCGGCCGGTGACCCGGTCGGTCGGTGCCCGGTCAGTCGGTGCCGGACTCGATCGCCGCGTGGTCGAGCGGGGTCGACCGGTTCTCGTCGCCGGTGCCGGCGGCGATCGGCGCCGCGCCGCCCGGGGCGAGCTCGCCGATCAGGCCGCTCCACTGCGCCAGCTGGCCATGACCCGCGTACTGCTCCAGCTTGCTGCGGGAGTCGGCGATGTCCAGGTTGCGCATGGTCAGCTGGCCGATCCGGTCGTCCGGGACGAAGGCGGCGTCGACGCTGCGCTCCATCGACAGCTTCTCCGGGTGGTAGCTGAAGTTCGGACCCTGGGTGTCGATCACCGAGTAGTCCTGGCCACGCCGCAGCCGCAGGGTCACGCTGCCGGTGACGGCCTGGCCGACCCACTTCTGCAGGCTGTCCCGGAGCATCAGCGCCTGCGGGTCGAACCAGCGGCCCTCGTACATCAGGCGGCCGAGGCGCCGACCCTGGGTGTGGTAGGTGGCGATGGTGTCCTCGTTGTGGATCGCGTTCAGGAGGCGCTCGTAAGCGATGTGCAGCAGCGCCATGCCCGGGGCCTCGTAGATGCCGCGGCTCTTGGCCTCGATGATCCGGTTCTCGATCTGGTCCGACATGCCCAGACCGTGCCGGCCGCCGATCTGGTTGGCCTCGTGCACCAGCTCCACGGCGGTGTCGAACTCACGGCCGTTGATCCGGACCGGACGGCCGAACTCGAAGTCGACCGTGACGTCCTCGGTCCGGATCTCGACGGACGGGTCCCAGAAGGCGACGCCCATGATCGGGGCGACGATCTCCATCGAGGTGTCCAGGTACTCCAGCCGCTTGGCCTCGTGGGTGGCGCCCCAGATGTTGGCGTCGGTGGAGTAGGCCTTCTCGGCGGAGTCCCGGTAGGGCAGGTCGCGCTCGGCCAGCCACTCGGACATCTCCTTGCGGCCGCCGAGCTGGTCGACGAAGTCCTGGTCCAGCCAGGGCTTGTAGATCCGCAGGTTGGGGTTGGCAAGCAGACCGTAGCGGTAGAACCGCTCGATGTCGTTGCCCTTGTAGGTGGAACCGTCGCCCCAGATGGAGACGCCGTCCTCCTGCATGGCCCGGACCAGCAGCGTGCCGGTCACGGCGCGGCCGAGCGGGGTGGTGTTGAAGTAGGTCTGCCCGGCGGAGCGGATGTGGAAGGCGCCGCAGGCCAGGGCGGCCAGGCCCTCCTCGACCAGCGGGGCCCGGCAGTCGATCAGGCGGGCCTGCTCGGCGCCGTAGGCACGGCCACGGGCCGGGACATCGGCGAGGTTCGGCTCGTCGTACTGGCCGATGTCGGCCGTGTAGGCGTAGGGGACGGCTCCGTGCTCGCGCATCCACGCGACCGCGACGGAGGTGTCCAACCCACCCGAGAATGCGATGCCGATCCGTTCACCGACCGGCAGCTTGCTCAAGACCTTCGACATGCATGCACCCTTGACCCACCCGCGGTGCGGGCTCCTGATTTAGCGACGTGTGAGGGGATTCGGCCTGATTGATCCGATGCCCGCACTCTGGCATAGATTTGCAGAGTACCGCAAGAGCATACGGACGCGTCGGTCGGGGTGGCTGCTCCTGTGGGTGGGTCCCCGTGGCCGCTCCGGGCATCAACTCCGTTGGACGGGGAGGTGTTTGGTGGCCTTGACGGGTTGCTCGGGCCGCTCGGGTCGGGGACTGGCGGGGAGCTGCAGGGAGCGGCGGGGAAAACGACGGGCCGGGCTCCCGAGGGGAGTCCGGCCCTGCAGCGGTGGCGGGGGTGCGAGGTCAGGCCTTGCGGCCGACGCCCGCGTACATCCAGCGGGTGGAGCCCGCGGTCGGGCCGTCCGGGCGCCAGAGCGGGACGAAGTCCACACCCGGTTCCAGCAGCTCCCAGCCCGTGAGGAAGGCCTCCACCTCGGAGCGGCCGCGGAGCCGGATGCGCGAATCGGTGTCGTCCCAGGTCTTCACGACCTCGGCGGCCCGCTGCGGATTGCCCTCGGCGGTGCTGTGCGAGAGCAGCAGGAAACTGCCCGGGGCGAGCCGACGGTGGACCGCCTGGACGGCTGCGGCGGCCTGGGCGTCGTCGACGAAGTGCAGGACGGCCACCAGCATGACGGCGACCGGCTGGGAGAGGTCGATCAGCTCGCGAAGCGCGGGCCGGTCGAGCAGTTCGTCGAGATCGCGCAGATCGCCGGTCAGCACGGTGGTGGAGTCGTTGCTCGCGAGCAGCGCCCGGCCGTGGGCGAGCACGATCGGGTCGTTGTCGATGTAGACCACCCGGGAGTCCGGGGCCAGCTCCTGCGCGACCTCGTGCACGTTGCCCCGGGCAGGCAGACCGGAGCCGATGTCGATGAACTGGCGGACGCCGGCCTCGACGCAGAGCCGGACGGCCCGGCGCAGGAAGGCGCGGTTCTCGCGGGCGGCCTGCGGGATGTCGGGCGCGGCGGCGATCGCGTGCTCTGCGGCCGCCCGGTCCGGCGGGAAGTTGTCCTTGCCACCCAGCCAGTAGTCGTAGATCCGGGCCGGGTGGGGGCGGTGGGTCTGCAGCATCACCGGGTCCACGAAGCCCGCCGGGTCGGTCACGTCCGTGGTGTTCGTGGCGTTGTCGAACTCGGGCATCGGGTCCCCTCCGTTTGGCCTGATCAACTGTCATCAGAAGCTGGCAGCCAGCCGGTTGATCGGTTCTGCATCGTACCCGGCCCACTTGGAAGGACGATCAGCGCCCCGGGTCGGGTTCACCTCGGGGGTCACCGGTGTCGGCGGAGGCCCGGGCGCGCAGCCAGGGCGTCCGGGCGGCGAGGACGCCGAGGCCGAGGGCCACCAGGTGTCCGGCGTCGGCCAGTTGCTGGTCCGACGCCCAGGCGCCGGCCAGTGCGAGGGCCAGGGCCGGCAGGCCGTACCGGCGCAGCGCGCGCGGGCCCAGGGCGAGCAGGCAGCCGACTGTGGCGACCAGCCCGTAGCTGATCCCCACGTCCCTCGCGCGGGAGAGCGCGCCCGGGATGCGGGTGGTCAGCATCACCCACATCGCCCCCTCGGTGAGCAGGGTGGCGCCGAGGTGGCCGAGGACGAACACCGCGCCCGCGCGGGCCGGGCCCCAGCGCCACTCGGCCAGACCCAGGGCGACGGCGACGGCCGCGATGCCGGCCCACGCCGGGACGCCGTCGACCACCAGGCCGCTGGTGAACAGCGTCCACCACTTGCCCACCTCCATGTGGTGGACGTTGCTGCTGTTGTGCCGGACGAACCGGGCCCGCGCGGCATGGCTCTCGTTGGCGAGCCAGGAGGCGGTGAGGGTCAGCAGGGCGACGTAGACGGAGGTGAGGCGCAGCCGGAGGGCGGTTCTGCGGGCAGTCGAGCGGAGGGCGGCCGTTCTGGACGCCGCTCGCGGGGCGGTGGCGGGGTCGGTCGGTTTCGTCGTCCCGAGGCGGTCCGTCATCGTGCCTGGCGCCCTTGCTGTGCGGTATCCGGTGCCGGCGGCTCCACGGGCAGCCGGAGAGCCAGCCTACGGCAGTCGGGGGTGCCCGCTCACCGACGGTTCCCGGACGGGTGACGGCGGTGACGCCCGTGACGCCAGTGACGCCAGTGGGGCCTGTGGGGCCCGTGCGGCCCGTGGAGCCCGAGCGGTCGGCAGGCGGCTCGCAGGCGGCCTGCGGGCGGGGGCCTGCGGGCGGTCGTCGGGGGGGATCACCCGAACGGGCCGCCGCGGCGGCGGGCGGGGGCCCGGCCGGGCGAGGGTGAGGGGGAGCGTCGAGGAGGCGTCGATGACCGGCAGCTCCACCGGGGTGCAGCAGGCGCGCCGGGGGCCCTGGTGGGCGCGCGCGGCTCGGGCGGTGTGGCGGTACATCCGGCGCGCTCCCGGCACCTACATCTGGCTGGCGATCCTGCTGGTCACCACCCAGGTGATCCGGCACGTCGACCCGGTGACCGCGGACCGGATCCTGGAGCGGCGCTCCACCAACCTCCACCATCTGCAGGTCTCGCCGGTCCGGGTACTGGCGACCAGCGCGCTGTGGATCGCCGGCGGCGGCTGGCTCGGCTACTTCGTGCTGTACAACCTGTTCCACGTGCCCGCCGAGCGCTGGCTGGGCACACTGCGCTGGCTCTCGGTCGCGGCGCTGGCGCACGTCGGTGCGACGTACCTCAGCGAGGGCGTCCTCGGCTGGGCGATCCACCGCGGCATCGCCGCGCCGAAGGCCGTCTACACGCTGGACTACGGCGTGAGCTACGCGCTCGCCGGGGTGGTCGGAGTGCTCACCTACCTCATCGTGCGGCCCTGGCGGTACCTGTACCTGGTGGGGGTGCTGGCCGTGTACGTCTACGGCGTCCATCACAGCCGGGACTACACCAGCATCGGCCACCTCAGCGCGGCGCTGATCGGGCTCGCCTGCTACCCGATCGCCCGGGATCGACCGGGCTCCTTCGACCCGGTCGCCTTCGTGCGTGCGGGCGGGCGGCGGTTGCGCGGGAGGCTGCGCGAGCGGTGAGGGGCGAGTGGTGGGGGCGGGCGGTGAGGGGCGAGCGGTGATCGGTGCGCCGTGCTCGGCACTCGGCCGGCGCGGTGTGGCAGCCCCGGGTATTCGCTGAATGCCAACTGTTCGACAGTGTAAGGCTCTTAACCGCCTTTTACCGTACGGGCCTTCCCTCCACCGGGCACACCCACCAGGCTTACCCCCTGTTTCGCCGGGACCGTGCGACCGCGCGGCCGGCCTCAGGGGAGGACCGCACTCGTGCCCATCAGGCAACATCGACGGCTGCTGCTCAGCGCTGTCACGCTCACCGCCCTCGGACTGACCACCACCCAGGCACTCGCCGCGCCGTCGACGTCGCCCACGGCGCAGCCCTGGCAGGTGCGGCACCAGGGGGACATCGGGAAGCAGCACGCCGCGAAGACCAAGAAGGCCACCGCCCTCTCGACCTTCAGCCCCAAGGCCGACTCGGAGGCCGGGGACGGCGGCGACGAGGCGGAGAACTCCGCCGAGGGCGTCGCCCAGTACACGGAGGCACGCACCGCCCCCGGTGTCGTGGCGCCGGGCGCGTACAGCGCGGCCTGGGCGCAGCTGCAGTCGATGCCGCACACCGGCGGAAACTGGAAGCACGTCACCGACAAGCCGTACAACTCCGACGACCCGCGCTACCGGGACGTCAACTCCAACTCCAGCGGCGGCGCCGGCCTGGTGACCGGCCGGATCACCGGCATCGCGGCCGACAGCAACGGCTATGTGTACGCGGGCGGCGCCGACGGCGGGGTGTTCCGCTCCCGCACCGGTGGCGGCCGGTGGGAGCCGATCGCGGACAAGCTGCCGACCCTGTCCACGGGCACGCTGAACCTGGACGAGGGCGGCCGGCTCTGGTACGCCACCGGTGAGTCCAACACCGGGGCCACCTCCTATGTGGGCACGGGCGTGTACGTGCTGTCCGACCCGCAGCACGGGAAGTTCCAGCCCGGCAACCGGGTGGGCGGGGCGGAGCTGGAGTCGACCATCATCCACGCGCTGCGCTTCGGCGGCGGTAAGGTCTGGGCGGCCACCAGCCGGGGTGTGTGGAGCCACTCGACCTCCGACCTGTCGGGCCCGTGGACGCTGGAGTTCGCACCCAACCCGGACTACCTGCCGGGCGGCTCCATGGCCAAGGACCCGAGCGCGCCGTACAAGAACATCGCCAATGACATCGCCATCGACCCCAAGGACCCGTCCAAGGTCATCCTGGCGGTCGGCTGGCGCGGCGGTGACACCTACAACGGCTTCTACAGCAAGGCTGCCGACGGCAGTTGGCAGCGCGTCGCCTCGATGGGCGACCTCCCGGCGGACGCTGCGAACGTCGGCAACGTGACCTTCGCGCGCTCGGCCGACGGTTCGCGCTACTACGCGATCGACCAGTCCCCGGACGTCATGGCGCACAACCCGGACACCGGCCTCAAGGGCATCTACGTCTCCAAGTCCGGCTCCCCGTACGGCCCGTGGACGCTCATCGCGGACAAGGACAAACTGAAGGGATCGGGCTCCGCGCTCCAGGACGCGGGATACCAGCCCGGTATCCAGGCCTGGTACAACCAGTCCCTCCAGGTCGACCCGGCCAACCCCGACCACGTCTACGCGGGTCTGGAGGAGGTCTTCGAGACCACCGACGGCGGCAGCAACTGGGCGACCGTCGGGCCGTACTGGAACAACGGCTTCCCGTGCTGGAGCATCGACCCGAGCAAGCAGACCGGTGACTGCTCGCCCACCACCCACTCCGACCAGCACGCCGTCGCCTTCGGCAGCTACCAGGGCAAGGTGAACGTCTACGTCGGCAACGACGGCGGCATCTACCGGCGCCCCGGCAAGGGGCAGTTGGACGCCTGGGGCCACGGTAAGGACTGGACGCCGCTCAACGACGGCACCATCGACACCCTCCAGTACTACTCGGTCGGCATCGGCAAGGACCCGGCGGACCGCTCCGGCAAGGGCGTCATCGTCACCGGCGGCCTCCAGGACAACGGCCAGTCGATCCTGCGCGCCCACGACAAGGTGATGGGCTCCAACTTCGGCGGCGACGGCGCGGACACCCTGGTCGACCCGGCCAACGGCTGCAACATCGCCGAGGAGTACGTCTACCTGGACATGTGGGTCACCCAGAACTGCGCGGTCAACGACGGCAGCTGGACGAAGGACCCGAGCAAGGCCACGTCCTTCGAGATCGCCCCGCCGGACAAGGACACCAACGCCGCCCGCTTCATCGCGCCGCTCACCAGTGACCCCAAGGACAGCAACACCTGGATCGCGGGCGGTCGGCACGTCTGGGTGCAGCACAAGGGGTACGCGATCCGCAGCGGCAGCGAGTGGACCAGTGCGTACGACCTGGGCGCCGGGCACGTCGCCACGGCCGTCGCCACCGTCAACGGCACGGTGTACGCGGGCTGGTGCGGCCCGTGCAACAACCAGGGGTTCAGCCGCGGCATCGCGGTCGGCAACATCGACGGCACCGGTTGGCACCAGCTGAGCCTGCCCGTCGACGGCACCCTGCCGAACCGCTACATCTCCTCCTTCGCGGTGGACGAGAAGGACGCCCGGCACGTCCTCGTCGCCTTCAACGGGTTCTCCCGGACCTGGACCGAGGGCCCCGGCGCGGGCATCGGCCACCTCTTCGAGACCCGTGACGGCGGCGCGACCTGGACCGATGTCTCGGCGAACCTGCCCGACGTCCCGGCGACCTCGGTGAAGATCCTGCCCGACGGCGGCCTCGCCCTCGGTACCGATCTCGCCGCCTTCTACCGCGCGCCGGGCGAGAGCCGGTTCTCGGTGCTCGGCCGCAACCTGCCCACCACCGCGGTGCAGCAGCTCAGGACCGGCCCCGACGGCCGCCTCTACGCCGCCACCTTCGGGCGCGGCATCTGGTCGATCGACCCGCACGCGCTGTCCCAGGACGACAACAGCCAGGGTGACGACAACAGCCAGGGCGACGACAGCCAGGGCTGATCGTCTCGCTTCGTTTCCGGTGCCCGGCCCGCTCGGCACGAGCGGGCCGGGCACCGGCGCGCCCGGCCCGCGTCCGGTGCCGCGGGTGGGCGCAGTGGACGGATGCGATGGATGGATGCGGTAGGTGGGCGCGCGGCGAGGCCGGGCTATTGGCCGACGCGCTGGGCCAGGCAGAGGATGTTGCCCTCGCTGTCCTTGAACCAGGCAGCACGCATCCCCTCCCCCTCGGCCACGCCGTTGACCGTCTTGAGGCCGGGGAAGTCGTACTCCTCGAAGGTGATGCCGCGCTCACCCAGGGCGGACATCTCGCCGTCGAGGTCGGCGACCTTGAAACTGGCGAGGGTGTGGGCGGCCTGTCCACCACTGGGGGTGCGGTAGACGGTGAACTGGGTCGCGCCGCACTCGCAGGTCAGTTCCTCCTCACCCTCCGCTACGAGCTTGAGGCCGAGGGTGTCGGTGTAGAAGGCCTTGGCGCGGGCGAGATCGGTGGCGGGGATGACCGCTTGCAGCGGTCCGTCTCCAAGCATGGTGTTTCGCCTCCTCTCGGTTACCAGGCTAGGGAGGTAGGGAGCCCGTCGCTCGGCGGGTGGGGACCGCTCCGGGCCGTGGGCGGCCGATCACGCCGAGGAGTTCACACCGAGGAGTTCAGGCAGGGACACGATGTAGTTGTCAAGGAGCGGTCAGTGGCGGCCGGTCGGCGCGGGGGCCGGCAGGCCGCGGGTCGTATACCGTCCGTCATGGCGGGCCGCCTTCCTGAACGTCCTTGTGCTGCGGAGTAGTTCGTACGCTGTCACGCGGCGTGGTCGGTTCGCAACCGATTTATCACCCTCCTGTCGGCCAGGCCTCCGGGACCCGCTCCAGGACGCCGGCGCCGAACAGCTCGTACAGCGGCAGGGTCTCCAGGTGGACGTAGCCGATGTGGCAGTCGCACACCGACGACGGGCAGGCGCGTGGCCGCAGTTGAGCCCGGTAGCTGCCGTCGTAGAGGTTGCCGAGGACGTCCCGGACGAAGTGGCAGCGGCGCACCGTGCCGTCGCCGTCCACCGACAACACCGACTCGCCCGTGCGGCAGGGCAGCCCGGCGCTCGGGTGGGCGTGCCGGCTGTAACCGAAGTGCGGGTCCAGGGACGTCCACTGGTCGGCCTCTGTGTCGGTGTAGCTGCGTCCCTCGGCCGCGTTGACCCACAGGTACACCTCGGGCGCGAGCGCCGCGCGCAGCCGCCGGGCCTCGGCGAGGTGCTCCGGTTGCCCGACCACGCCCACGCTGTAGCGCACCCGGAGCGCGTCCAGCTCGCGGCACTTGGCGAGGAAGCGGTCGTGCCGGACCTGGCCCGGGTGGTAGGTGACCCAGAGGGCGAGGGCCGTGCGGTCGGCCTCGGCGAGCCACTCGGTGCGGCAGCTGAGGTTGGTCTGGATCGCGACCCGGCGCACGTGCGGGAGCCGGCTCAGCTCGACCAGCGCGCGGCGGTACCAGGAGCGCACCAGGCCCTCACCCCAGGGGGTGAACAGCAGCGAAAGGGTGTCGCCGCTGCCCGCGCGGGCAGCGGCCCAGGCGGTGAAGCGTTCCAGCGCCGCTCGGTCGGCCCGCAGTTGATCGGGGGTGTCGCGGCGCTTGGCGAACGGGCAGTAGGGGCAGTCGTAGTCGCAGGAGGAGAGCGGGCCGCGGTAGAGCAGGGTGAGGTCCCGGGGCTGCGCACCGTCGCCGTCGTCGTCGCCCCCGGCGGCGGGTACGGCCGAGGGCATGCCGAGGAAGGTCATTTCGCCTCGTAGGCCGCCATCAGGGCCCGGACCTCGGGCGAGAAGAGCAGCGGGCCCACCGCGTCCGAGTGCGCCAGCCCCTCCGGGGTGAGCCTCAAGCGCTCCGGATCGTCGGCGAGCCAGCCGCGCTCGGCGAACCCGGCCAGCTCCGCCCCGAAGTCCTCGCCCGGCGAACCGCCGAAGCGGGCGCGGTAGTCGGCCAGCGGCATGCCCTCGGCCTGCAGCAGCGACTGCACCAGGTGGCGGCGGCGCGGCTCCGCACCACTCATCCAGTGGCCCACCTCGGCGCGGTGGAAGTCCTCGGTGGCGACGTAGTCGTCGATGATGCCGCGCACCTCGGAGGCGTTCACCGCGTAGTCGAAGGAGTAGTGCAGCCGCGAGGTGTAGGAGCGGGCGCCGCAACCCAGGCCGACCATGCCGTCGGTCTGGCAGGCGTACTCGCTCGCGCCGGCCTGCGGGGAGGCCGCGCGGCGGAACATCCGCATCGACACCTGCTCGTAGCCGTTGGCCAGCAGGTGGTCCCGGCCGGCGCGGTAGAGCGCGAGCCGGCGGGCGTCCCAGGCGGCGGCACTCTCCTGCTCGCCGAGGCGGGCCAGGCCGGTGAGTGGGCGCACGTACAGCGGGTAGAGGTACAGCTCCTCGGGCTGCCAGTGCAGGGCGGCGTCCAGCGAGCGCAGCCAACTCGTCTCGGTCTGGCCGGCTATGCCGTAGATGAGGTCGATGTTCAGCACCGGGATGCCGGCGGCGCGGATCCGGCCCAGGGCGGCCTCCGCCTCGGCCCGCTTCTGCGGGCGGACGGCCGAGCGGGCCTCGGTGTCGTCGAAGGACTGCACGCCCATGCTCAGCCGGGTGGTGCCCCGGGCGGCCAGTACCTCCAGCCGGTCGGCGGTCGCGGTGGAGGGCGAGGCCTCCACCGACAGCGGCACCGCCCGGAGGTCGACACCCATCCGCTGCTCGGCGATGTCGCACAGCCGCTCCAGCTCGGCGGCCGTCAGGTAGGTGGGGGTTCCGCCGCCGAACGCGGCCAGCGCGAACCGGGCGCCCTCGTCCAGCGCCGAACGCACGGCGACGGCCTGGCGCTCCAGGGCGTCCAGGTAGGCGGTGGTCAGGCCCTCGGGGCTGCCGATCCGGGTGAACAGGTTGCAGAAGCCGCAGCGGACCTCGCAGAACGGGATGTGAAGGTACAGCGAGAGGGCGTGCTGCGGCTCTCCGCTCCACAGCTCGCTCAGCGGCGGGCGCTCGGGCAGTGGGCGGTAGGCCGTCTTGTGCGGGTAGGCGTAGACGTACGACTGGTACGGCGAGTCGGGGAGCGGGGGTGCGGCGGTCATCGACGCTCCTCAGCGGTGGCGGTGGCGGTGGCGGTGGCGGTGGCGGTGCCGTTGCCGGCGGTGCCGGTGCCGGTGGCGGTGCCGTTGCCGGCGGTGCCGGTGGGCCGGGTGGGGATGGTGAAGTGGGCGTACGGGACCGTCCAGACCACCTCGTGGCCGATCCGGTGCCCGGTGTAGCCGTCCTCGCCGTACGCCGTGCCGTGGTCGGAGCAGACGATGGCGAAGCAGGGGCGGCGGGCGCTCATCGCCGCGAACAGGCGGCCGATGTGGGCGTCCACGTACTCCAGCGCGGCGGCGTGGCTGGCCCGGGAGTCACCGTGCTCACGGGTGGCGCCGGGCAGGTGGAACCAGTTGGGCTGGTGTAGCGCCGAGACGTTCAGGAACAGGAACAGCGGCTGCTCGGCGGGCTGTTCGGCGGCGACCCGCTCGGCCCGGGCGACCTGCTCCTCGAAGGACGTCGGGGAGGCCACACCCAGCTCCGGTGCCCAGTGGCTCTCCTGGAACAGGCCGGGCAACACGGAGCCGAGCGGGCCCTGCTTGTTGAAGAAGCCGACGCCTCCGATGCAGACCGTTCGGTACCCGGCCGCGCCCAGGGCGGTCGGCAGGTCGGGCGCGTCGAAGACCCAGGTCCGGGTGGCCGTGCTCTCCGAACCGGCGAAGCGGGCCGCGAACAGCCGGGGGTGGGGGCCGCCGGGCGAGGCCGGGGTGGGCAGGAAACCGGCCATGATCGCCTGGTGGGAGGCGTAGGTGAAGCTGCCGGGCGCGTGCCGGCGCTCCCAGCGGCCGCCGGGGAGGAAGGCGGCCAGGTGTGGGATGCGGCCGGCCGAGGCCAGCTCCTCGGCGACGTCGAAGCGCAGCGTGTCGAGGGTGACGAGCAGCAGGTCGTGGCTGCCCACCACCGCGTTCATGTCGGGGTTCGGGTCGGGCTCGGGGGCGGCCGGTTCGGGCGTGGGCTGGTGGCTCATCGGGTGGGTTCCAGGATCTGGTGGTGCGTCGGGACGGGGGAGCGCTCGGTGCGGACGGCCTGGTTGGAGCGGTCGGCCTGGTCGGCCTGGTCGGCGAGGTCGGTGTGCCGGGTGAGGGCGGCGAGTTGGGCGCCGTAGGTGTCGAGGCCCTCGGCCGGGCCGCCGGGCAGGCCGGTGAGGTTGGGCAGCAGGTCGCCGAAGGCGTTCACCTCGCCGACCAGGGCGCGGCGCCAGCCGGCCGTGGGCAGGACGTCCACGCCGACCATCGGCGAGCCGGGGAAGCAGGCCGCCGCCCGCTCGGCCGTCTCCAGCAGGGCCGGCCAGGCCGGACCGGCCGCCTCCCGGGCCTGGTCGAGACTGCCCCGGGCGCCGCCGAGGTGCAGGTTGGTCATCGGCTGGGCGCTGGTGCGCACCACCGCGTGAGTGGCCCGGCCCGCGACCACCACGACGCGGAGGTCCGCCGAGCGGCCGGACTGCGAGGACTTGGGGATCCACTGCTCGACGTGCAGCCCGTCCGGCGCCAGGCGGTCGACGATCGCGGCCACCTCGCGCTCGTCGCGGTAGCGGCGCACCCGCAGAGAGTTGTGCAGCCGGCCGTCGGCCAGCTCGACCGAGGTGGTGGCCAGCAGTTGCCCGCGCGGGCCGAATTCCAGCGCGATCACCCCGGAGGCGGAGGAACCGTGCGCGGGCTTGACGAAGACCCGGCGCAGACCGGCTCCGGCGAGCCGCCCGCGCAACTGGTCCCAGTCGCGGACCTCGCCGCCGAGCGCCCGGGGCACCGGCACCCCGGCCGCGGTCAGCAGCGCGTGCGCCCGGCGCTTGTCGAACATCTCGGCGATCTCCTCCGGATCGCCGAGCAGCCGCACGCCCGGGTGCGCGGCCAGCCCGCGCAGGGCGGCCAA
Organism: Kitasatospora sp. NPDC127060; assembly: GCF_042724935.1. Taxonomy (NCBI): domain Bacteria; kingdom Bacillati; phylum Actinomycetota; class Actinomycetes; order Kitasatosporales; family Streptomycetaceae; genus Kitasatospora; species Kitasatospora sp. NPDC127060. The sequence continues at coordinate 14,089 of NZ_JBHXEG010000002.1, read as the reverse complement.
CACCCCCGCGTACCAGGCGGCCGTGCCCTCGACCCTGGTCGGCGCGTAGCCGGAGCCGAGCGCCGGACCGCGCAGCAACTCGTCGACCAGGGGCTCCTCACCCGGGGACTCGATGCGCAGCAGGGTGCTCTCGGGCAGCCGGTACCCGCCGCGCAGCACGTCCAGCCAGGGCAGGACCGCGGGCTCGGGCAGGCCGGCGGACCGGGCGGCGGCGGCGAACAGCGTCACCCGCCGGTGCCCCGGGTTGCCGAGGACGGTCAACCGCCGTGTCATCGCGCCGCCACCGCCTACTCGGCGACCGCGACGTAGCGGTCCTCGTCGTGCTCGCCGGCGTCCTCCGCCTCGGTGAGGTCGAGCTCGACCCCGGGCAGGGACTCCCGCAGACGCTGCTGCATCTCCTCCGAGAGGTAGTGGTGGTGCAGGTCGAGCGAGCGCAGGTGGGTGAGCGGCTGGCCCTCCAGCAGGGCGGCCGCGCCCTCGTCGGAGAGCACGCCCATGGACAGGTCGAGCGACTCCAGCCGGGCGACCACGGGTGCGTGGGCCAGCGCGGCGGCGATCTCGTCCTGGAACTCGCTGTTCTGCAGGCCCAGGTGGCGCAGCTCCGGCAGGCGCGAGCCGTCCAGGAAGGGTCCGAGGTCGTCGAGCGTGGCGTCACCGCCGTACTCGTCCGCCCCGAGCCACAGCTCCAGCCGCCGCAGGACGGGTAGTTCGGAGCCGGCCACCGCGCGCACCACGGTGGCCGGCAGGCCGCCGGACTCGAAGCGCAGGGACGTCAGCCGCTCGTGCCGCACCGGCAGCAGGCAGAGGTCCATGCTGCCGCGCACGGCCAGCGAGGTCAGCCCGGGGAAGGCGGTCAGCAGCGGGGTGACGTCGCCCATCTCCAGCCAGGAGATCTCGCACTCGTCGAAGGTGACGTCGCCGAGGAACAGCGCCTCCAGGGCGGGCAGCCGGTCGGCCTCGGCGGCCATCGCCTCGACCACGGCCCGCACGGAGGAGTAGCCGCCCTGCCACCAGGGGCCGATCACCACGGCGCGGATCCCGGCCGGGTCGACGGCCCGGAGGAAGGACTGCCAGAGCTCGGCGAAGCCGTGCTTGGCGTCGTATTCGAGGGCGAGCCGCCAGGCGACCTCGCCGGCGGCGGGCCGCGGCCGGGCGTCGTCGGGGGCGAACTCGTGGATCGGCAGCTCGTGGAAGCGTTCGAGGTGGTGCGCGACCGTCATGTCGGATCCTGGTAGGTGCGTTCAGGTGGATGAGGGGACGGGGCCGGGGGCTACTCGGCGACGGCGACGTAGCGCCACTGGTCGTCGGGCTTGCCCGGCTCGGAGAGGTCGAGTTCGACCCCGGGTAGGGCCTGGCGCAGGCGCTGCTGGAGCTCGTCGGTGAGGTAGTGGTGGTGCAGGTCGAGCGAGCGCAGGTGGGTGAGCGGCTGGCCCTCCAGGAGGGCGGTCGCGCCCTGGTCCGTCAACACGCCCATGGACAGGCTGAGCGACTCCAGCCGGGCGACCACGGGTGCGTGGGCCAGCGCGGCGGCGATCTCGTCCTGGAACTCGCTGTTCTGCAGGCCCAGGTGGCGCAGCGCCGGCAGACCGGTGCCGTCCAGGAAGGGCGTGAGGTCGCCGATCGTGGCGTCGCCGCCGTAGTTGTCCACCCCCAGCCAGAGCTCCAGCCGCTCCAGGACGGGGAACTCGCAGGCAGCCACCGAGCGGACCACCGAGGCCGGCAGCCCGCCCGCCTCGAAGCGCAGGGCCTTCAGCGCCTCGTGCCGCAGCGGCTCGAGGGCGAGGCCGCCGTGGCCCTCCCAGTCCTCCGAGGCACCGCGCACCACCAGCTCGGTCAGCGCCGGGAACGCCGTCAGCAGCGGCGTCACGTCGCACTGCTGGATCCAGGAGATCTCGCACTCCTCGTACGTGATGTCCCCGGCGAACAGGGCGCGCAGGGCCGGCAGCCGGGGCGCGGCGGCGACGAGTGCGTCCAGCGGCTCCTGGAAGGAGTCCGGCTCGTCCGGCGTCCACTGGCCGATCACCAGGGCGGTGACCCGCTCGGTGTCGACGGCGTCGAGGAACTGCTGCCAGCGCTCGGCCCAGGACCGCTCGGACTCGTAGTCGAGCCGGATCCGCCACGCGGCCGCCGCCGCGTCCGGCAGCTGGACGTCGGCCGCCCCCGCCTCCTCCAGGGCCTGGACGAAGTCGAAGACCGGGAGACCGTGGAACTGCTCGAGGTGGTGGTTGACGGTCATGCGCTGCTCCTCCGGGGGTTCGGACCGAACAAGTGTCTACCAGTCGGGACCGACAACCCGGCGGCCGGGTGGCGGCCGGGGCGCGTTGTCAGACCCTTGCTCTACGTTCAGGTCATGGCTCCGGAGCGTGACCGTGTCCGGTACGGCGGAGCCATGGGCTCCGGCGCCCGCCGGGTCCGGCCGTACGGCGAGGGAGGACTGATGTACCGCCAGGGCGACGTGTTGATCGTGCCGGTCGCTGAGACCGTGGTGCCGCTTCGGGTGCCCGGGCTGGCCGTGCAGCCACGGGACGCGCGGGGGCGGATGGTGCTCGCGCTCGGCGAGGTCACCGGCCACGCCCACGCCGTGGTCGGCCCCGGCGAACTGCGGCGGGAGGCGGGGCCGTTCGGTGAGGCCTGGCTGCACCTGCCCGAGGCCGGCCGGGTGGTGCACGAGGAGCACGCGGCGATACCGCTGCCCAAGGGGTGGTACCGGGTGATCCGCCAGCGCGAGTACGTCCCGGGCGCGGTGCGGGTGGTCGCGGACTGACCTCCGGTCCGCCGTCGCCGATGCGGTCGGCGCTGCGGGCGGTTGGCCGCTCGGAGGTGCGGCGGTGCGGTGGAGGGCCGGTCGGCCGGTCGGCAAGTGGCCGGCGGGCGCGGACCGCGGAACGGGAAGCAGAACGGATGGCCGAGTGGGAGCCCGGCCGGGGAACGGAGTGGACGATGGAGACGGTGACCCGCGACAACCCGGCGGACGCGGCGCCGGCGGACGGCACCGGCGGGGTGACGGCGCGCTGGCGGACGGCCTCGGCGGCCACCGGGCCGGCCGACCGGACGGCGGTCGAACGCGCGGTCCGGGCCGCCTACCGGGCGGCCGGGCTGCCCGAACCCACCGCCGTGCGCTGGTTCGGTTCGCCGCTCGCGGCGGCCGAGGCGGCGCTGGAGCTGCGGGCCGACGACGCGGTGAGCGTGCGCGAGGCGGTCCGCACCCGGCCCTGGGAGGAGGCCCGGCGGCAGGCCGTCGAGCAGGTCGGCGCGACCGGCTGGGCGGCGCACTGGGCGCTCACCGGCGGCGAACTCGGCCCGGTCACCACACCGCTGGCCGACCGGGTGCGCAACGCCGTGCTCGACCGGCTCGCACCCGAGGCCGACCGCGACGAGGACTCCGCCGAGGCGGCCGCCGCCCGGGCCCGCCGCACCACCGTCCGCCTGGCCCTGCTGGACGCCGTGCGCGGCCAGCACGACGCGCCCTGGTTCGCCGCCTTCGAGGCCGCCCGAGCGGGCGCCGACGCCGTCGCACCGCTCGCCGAGGTGGCGCGGGAGGCGGGCTGGTGGTGGCCGTACCGGGACGTGGCGCTGGTCTCGGAGCGGCCGGTCGCCCTGCACCGGGACGAGGCCGGCCGGCTCGACCGGGCGGACGGCCCGGCCCTGGAGTACGCCGACGGCTTCGCCCTGCACGCCTGGCGCGGCATGCCCGTCCCCGCCGAGTTCCTGGCGGGCCTCGGCGAGGTGACGGTCGAGCGGATCCGCACCGAGGAGAACGCCGAGCTGCGCCGCGTCCTGCTGGAGCACTACGGCTACGAGCGCTACCTGGCGGACTCCGGCGCCGAGCCCGTCCACCGCGACGAGGCCGGGGTGCTGTGGCGGATCGTGCTGCCGGACGACGAACCGGTGATGATGGTCGAGGTGGTCAACTCCACCCCCGAGCCCGACGGCACCTTCCGGACCTACTGGCTGCGCGTCCCGCCGGGCACCCGCACCGCCCGGGCCGGAGTCGCGTGGACCTTCGGCATACCGGAGACGGCCTACCATCCGCAGCGCGAGACCTGACCGGCCCGGCCTCCGGCGCCCGGCACGGGCCGACGGGCTGCGCGTGTTGACCCTTACCCCACGTCAGGCTTCACGGTGGGGACGGCGCAGCACCCAGCTGCCCGAGGCGCGAACACACGGACGCGGACCACAGGATCACCGGGAGGAACCATGAGCTGGTCGGTCGGACAGGTCTCCGGATTCGCCGGAGTCACGGTGCGGACCCTGCATCACTACGACCGGTCCGGGCTGCTGTCGCCCAGCGAACGCAGCCCGGCCGGCTACCGCCGCTACAACGCGGAGGACCTCGCCAGGCTCCAGCAGATCCTCTTCTACCGGGAACTCGGCTTCCCGCTCGAGGAGATCGCCACCATCCTGGCTGATCCGCTCGCCAACGCGCTGGACCACCTGCAGGCCCGGCGCGATGCGCTCACCGAGCAGATCGCGCGGCTGCAGAAGCTGGTTGATGTCGCGGAGCGGGCGATCGAGGTCCAGCGCACCGGGATCGAACTCACCCCGGAGGAGCGGTTCGAGGTCTTCGGCGACGTCGTCTTCGACCTCAGCTACGCCGCCGACGCCCACCTCAAGTGGGGCGACGGGGAAGGCCATCAGGAGGCCCTGGCCCGCGCCGCCACCCACACCAAGGAGGACTGGCGACGCCTGATGGCGGAGGCCGCCGACTGGCGCGGGCGCCTGCTCGCCGCCTTCGACCAGGACCTGCCCGTCGACCATCAGCAGGTGTTGGAGCTCGCGGAGGAGCACCGCCAGCACATCATCCGCTGGTTCACACCCTGCCCACCCGAGACGCACCGCCGGATCGCCGACGACTACGAGGCGGACGCCAGGGCCTTCGCGCTCGTCGTGCCGTCGGCCGAGCAGCGTCCGGGCTTGGCCGGCTACCTCCGGAGCGCCATCGGCGCCAACGCGGAGCGGCAGGCCGGGTCGGGCCGCCCGGAGGTGACCCGATGAGGATCCTGGTCACGGCGGCGGGCTCGTACGGCGACGTCGCCCCTTATACCGGCCTCGGGGTTCGGCTCCGGAGCGAAGGGCACGAGGTCGCCCTCGCCGCGCCGGAGACCTTCCGCGACCTGGTGAGCGGCAGCGGCCTAGAGTTCCGTTCGCTGCCGGTCGACCCGCGGGGCGGGGCGGCCGCGGGGGAGCAGGAGGGCCGATCCTCGCTCTTGGCACGGGCCGCCGCCTTCGTGGAGGGGCTCGGTGACGGGCTCGCCGATGCGGCCGCTCCCGGGGCAGACCTGCTGCTGCTCGCCACGACGACGGCACCGCTCGGCTGGCACCTGGCCGAGGCGATGGAGGTGCCGAGTCTCGGGGTCTACCTCCAACCCACACTGCCGACAGGGGAGTTCCCGCCGGTGGTCGGCCCGGGCCGGTCGCTCGGCCGCTGGGGCAACCGGGCGACGGGTGCGTTCGGCCAGCGGGTGGTGGACCGGCTGCACGCGGGGGCGGCGCGGCGACTGCGGACGCGGCTGGGGCTGCCCGCCTGCTCCCAGACGGCGCGCCGACGGGCGGTGGAACGGGCGAACTGGCCGGTCCTGCACGGGTTCAGCCCGACGCTCGTCCCGCGCCCGGCCGACTGGCGGGAGGGGTTGACGGTGGTCGGCAACTGGTGGCCGCACGTTGCGGCTGACCAGCGGCTCCCGGCAGAGGTCGAGGACTTCCTGCAGGCCGGGCCGCCGCCGGTGTTCATCGGCTTCGGCAGCATGGCGGGCGGCCAGGGCGAGCGGCTCAGCGGTCTCGCCGTCGAGGCGCTGAGGCGCGCGGGTGTGCGGGGCGTGCTGCAGTCCGGTTGGGCGGGGCTCGGCGCGAACGGGGACGACGTGCTGACCGTCGGCGAACTGCCGCACTCCCTACTGTTCCCGCGGACGGCGGTCGTCGTCCACCATGCGGGTGCCGGTACGGCGGCCGCGGCGCTGCGCGCGGGGGTGCCGAGCGTCCCGGTCCCGGTGACGGCCGATCAACCGTTCTGGGCTGGACGGCTCACCCGGCTCGGAGCGGCCACCGGACCGATACCGTTCGCCGACCTGACCGCAGCCGGGCTGGGCGAGGCCATTCGGCAGGCCGTCGAGGACCGGTCGTACCGGGACCGGGCGGAGGCGACGGCCGGCCGGATGGCGGGGGAGGACGGTGCGGCGCGGGTCGCGGAGGCGGTGGCGGAGCTGCCGTTGCGGCGGTGCTCGGGCCTGCGCTCCGCCTGACGGCGGCTGACGTGGCGATGGCCGAGGTGCGGACGCGGGCCTCCGGCCCGGGCGCGGGCGATGCGATGGGTCAGTAAGGCGAGGTGGTCGGACTGTGGGGAGGAAGCTGCCAGTCGGCCTTGGATCGGAGCAACGTTGGCCCTCTGCTTGACGTGAACGAGGGAATGGACGAGGCGATGGAAGGAGGCGGCGGGGCGGTCAGGTGGTCAGGTGGTCAGGCGGTGACGTAGGAGTCAAGGGTGCCCGGGCGATCAGCAGGGGTTGGAAGAAGCCGGTGGCGGAGGGCTGTTGCCAGGTGGTCTCGGTGAGACCTGCCACAGTGGCGAAGGTGCTCAACTGGGCCTGGGTGAGGGCCCAGTAGCTGGCGCGGCGGACCGCGACCCGCCACTGGCCGGTGTCGGCGGGCAGCAGCTGGAAGAGTTCGAGGTCGTAGCGCTCGCCGTCCTCGTGCCACTGCCAGAGCTGGAAGTGGACCGAGCGCCGGCCGTCCCGTTCGGTGGTCTGTGGTGGGGTGGAGGCCGGGCGGGTCCGGCGCAGTTCGTCGTACGGGCGGGTGGAGAGCAGCAGCAGGCCGCCCGGGCGCAGGACCCGGCGCAGCTCGGTCAGGGCGGTGTGGACGTGCTCGGCCGTGAGCAGGTGGGGCAGGGCGTTGTCCGCGCACACCACGACGTCGAACCGTCCGTTTGGGAAGGGGAGTGCGCGCATGTCGGCGGCCGCCGTGGGCAGTCGGAGCCCGCGGGCGGCGGCCTCGGCGGTGGCCCGGGTGACGGCGACCGGGCTGAGGTCGGTGCCGGTGACCCGGTGGCCGAGCGCGGCCAGGCCGATCGCCTGGGTGCCGATGCCGCAGGCGCAGTCCAGCACCTCGGCGGGGCCCTCGCCGAGGTGTGCACGGATCAGGGCGTCCAACGCGGCGCCCTGGCGGGCGAGCGACGCGTCCCAATCGGCGTAGAGCAGGTGGTAGTCCTCGGCGAAGTCGTCGTAGAAGCGGCCGAGGGCGGACGCGGGCGTTGGGATCATGGTGTCGGGGTCATGGCGTCGGGGTCATGGCGTCGGGGTCTCCACGGGCGGTGGTTCGGTGGAGTAGCGGGCGTAGGAGGCGTTGAAGTGGGCGAGGTGGAAGGTGGTGCCCTGGTGGACGAGTTCCATCGGCGGTGGGTCGGACACCAGTAGCCGGACCCGGTCGGATCCGTCGGCCCGTACCTCCAGCCGGTGGGTGTTGTGGAACTCGGCGTACTCCTCGGCCCGTTCCACGGTCCAGGGTCCGCCGTGCTGCTCGAAGCCGGGTTCCGGGCGGGACAGGGCGCGCAGCAGGGCGGGGCTGTAGACGCCACGGACCCGGAAGTTGTCCAGGAAGCGGACCTTGATGACGAGCGTGACGTAGCGGCGGCCGTTGCCCCGGTGGCGTCCTACCACCACTACGTCATCGAACGGGTGCCAGCGCGGCGGGGCGATCCACAGTTTGGCGCCCGGGCCGAAGTGCTTGAGGCCCCGGCGGATCTCCGGCCCGCCCTCGCCGTGCGCCGTCTCCCGGGCGACGTTGGCGACGACCCCGTGGCCGAGCGGCTCGCCGGTCTGTTCGTCCGTCATGGCGGCTATCCTCGCCCAGACGTACTGGCACGGAGCACCGGTCTTCCGTGCCGCGGGTTCGGAACCGGGGGAGGGGGCGGTCCGTGGAACGGATGCCGGACGAGGACCGGTTGGACGGGCTGCGCCCGCTGCTGGAGGCGGGGAAGGCGGTTCTCGGCTACGAGCCGGACGGCTCCTGGCCCGGAAGCGGAAGCGGCAACAGTAACGGCAGCAGAAACGGGCAGGGCTTCGCTGACCGCTGCTGGGTGCTGCACACGCTGCGGGTGGACGGACGGCGGGCTCGCTGGGCCGAGGCGCTGGCCGGCTCGGGACTGCGCCTCGCCGACTGGCCGTTCACCCTGTCGCCCCTGGTGTTCGACGGGCCGGGGGCGCTCGCGGGCGAGGTCGAGCAGCCGCCGATCGGGGAGCCGGACCGCGCCTGCCTGGCCCGGTTGGTGGAGGTGCTGGCCCGGCACAGCACCGACGGTCCGGCCACGGACTGCCGGTTCTCCTCGGCCGCGATCGAGGACCTGCTGCGACCAGTGACGGCCCACCGGGGCCGGCTGGACGAGGCGGTGGCCCACTATGACGCCTGGCCGGAGGGTGGTCGGTTCCCCGCGCACTGGTGGCCGGCAGACCGCTCCTGGTTCGTCCTCACCAACTGCGACCTCAGCGCGACCGAGGTCTTCGGCCCGCCCGCCCTGATCGCCGACCTGCTCGCCGACGCCGAACTGGAGGCCGTCCGCCACCCGGCCATCGCCGCGGTGGCGGACGGCGCGACCCGGTGGCCGGGGTGATCGAGCTGCCGGAGGGGTCCTGGTGGGACTGGGACGTGTACTCCTGGCGTCCGGGCGAGCTGCGGCTGGCCGCCGGGTACGACCTCGGCTACCACCACGGCCTGGAGCTGGTCCTCACCGACCCGGTGTACGTCCGCTGCCCGGCGTCCTTCCAGGACCCGGTGTTCCGCGAGCCGACCCCCGAGGAGCGTCGGTTGGTCGAGCGGCAGTGCGGCGAACAGCCGGGCGTGCTGCTCGCCTTCGAGGCGGATGGCGGCGGAGCGGAGCCGGTGAGCGGGCTGATCGCCGCCGGCGGCGTGGAGGTGCGGCCCGGGATGGTGCTGCGCCACCGCAGCGGCCCCGAATTCGATGGCAGGGCGGCGCCGGGGCCGCGATGATGCAACGATGCGCACCTTCGAAGAGTTGATCGCCGAGGCCGAGTCCGTCTCCGTGGACGGCTGGGACTTCTCCTGGCTCGACGGCCGGGCCACCGAGGAACGCCCCTCCTGGGGCTACCAGCGGCTGCTGGCCGGGCGGCTGGGCACGGCGACGGCGGCCCTGGACATCCAGACCGGCGGCGGCGAGGTGCTGGCGGGCGCCCTGCGGCAGGGTGGCCGCCCGCCCGTGCTGGCGGCCACCGAGTCCTGGCCGCCGAACCTGGCCCAGGCCACCCGGCTGCTCCACCCGCTGGGCGCGGTGGTGGTCTCCGACCCGGACGAGCCGCCGCTGCCGTTCGCGGACGAGGCCTTCGACCTGGTCAGCAGCCGGCACCCGGTGAAGGCCTGGTGGGCGGAGATCGCCCGGGTGTTGCGGCCCGGCGGCGCGTACTTCGCCCAGCACGTGGGCCCCGCCTCGGTCTTCGAGCTGGTCGAGTACTTCCTGGGGCCGCAGCCGGAGGCCCGCGAGGGCCGCCGCCCCGAGGTGGAGAGCGCGGAGGCCCGGGCAGCCGGGCTGGAGGTCGTGGACCTGCGTTCCGAGCGGCTGCGGATGGAGTTCCGCGACATCGGCGCGGTGGTGTACTTCCTGCGGAAGGTGATCTGGATGGTCCCCGGCTTCACCGTGGAGGCCCACCTGGACCGGCTGCGCGAGCTGGACGCCCTGATCCGGGCCGAGGGGCCGTTCGTCGCGCATTCGGCGCGCTTCCTGATCGATGCGCGCAAGCCGTAGCAAGCCGTGGCGGGCGGGGCCAGCAAGCCGTAGCAAGCCGTCGTGGTCCGGGCCTGCTTTGGCCGTGGCGGGCCGTGGCGGGCCGGGCGGGCCGGGCGGGCCGAGGAGCCCGTCCGGCCCCGGGCTCAGGCCTGGGTGACCAGGTCCAGGTAGGCGTCGTGCCAGAGGTCCTCGTCGCCGTCCGGCAGGAGCAGTACGCGGTCCGGGCGCAGGGCCTCGATGGCGCCCGGGTCGTGGGTGACCATCACGATCGCGCCCGGGTAGGTGCCCACCGCGGCCAGCACCTCCGCCCGGGACGCCGGATCGAGGTTGTTGGTCGGCTCGTCGAGCAGCAGCACGTTGGCGCCGGAGTGGACCAGGCCGGCCAGCGCCAGCCGGGTCTTCTCGCCGCCGGACAGCACGCCGGCCGGCTTGTCGGCGTCGTCGCCGCGGAACAGGAACGCGCCGAGGACGGTCCGTAGCTCGCCGTCGGTCAGGTCGGGCGCGGCCGCGGCCAGGTTGTCCCGGAGGCTGAGCGCCGGGTCCAGGGTGTCGTGCTCCTGGGCGAAGTAGCCGATCCGCAGGCCGGTGCCGGGGACGACCCGGCCGGAGTCCGGTCGCTCGTGGCCGGCCAGGACGCGCAGCAGGGTGGTCTTGCCGGCGCCGTTGAGGCCGAGCACGACCAGCCGGGCGCCCCGGTCGACGGCGAGGTCCAGATCGGTCAGCACGGTCCGGTCGCCGTAGGCCTTGGCGAGGCTGACCGCGCCGAGCGGCATCCGGCCGCAGGGCGCGGGCTCGGGCAGCCGGATCCGGGCGGTGCGCTCGGCCTGCCGGACGGGTTCAAGTTCGGCGAGCATCCGATCGGCGCGGCGGGCCATGCTGCGGGCGGTGGTCGCGGTGGCCACGTTGGACCGCATCCGGTCGGCCTGGGCGTGCAGCGCGGCGGCCTTGCGTTCGGCGTTGGCCCGTTCGCGGGTGCGGCGGCGTTCGTCGGCCGCGCGCTGGTCCAGGTAGGCCTGCCAGCCGGTGTTGTGGACGTCGATCGCGGCGCGCTGCGGGTCCAGGTGGAAGACCCGGTTGACGGTCTCCGCCAGCAGGCCGAGGTCGTGGCTGATCAGCACCAGCCCGCCCTGGTGGGCGGCGAGGAAGCCGCGCAGCCAGGCGACCGAGTCGGCGTCCAGGTGGTTGGTGGGTTCGTCCAGCAGCAGGGTGCCGTGGTCGGCGAACAGGATGCGGGCCAGCTCGACCCGGCGCCGCTGACCGCCGGAGAGCGTGCCGACGGCGGAGTCCATCACCCGGGCGGGCAGTCCGAGCCCGGCCGCGACCCGGGCGGCCTCGGCCTCGGCCGCGTAACCGCCGCGGGCCTGGAACTCGGCGTCGGCGCGCGCGTAGGCGTCCATCGCCCGGCGTTCCCCGGCGGGCGAGTCGGCCAGCGCCATGGCCTGCTCGGCCGCGCGCAGCGCGCGTACGGAGGCGTCCAGGCCGCGGGCGGACAGGATGCGGTCGGTGACGGTGACGGTCGGGTCGGCGGCGCGGGAGTCCTGCGGGAGGTAGCCGACCGGCCCGGTCCGGGTGACGGTGCCGGCGGCGGGTGGCAGCTGCCCGGCGAGGGCGGCGAGCAGGGTGGTCTTGCCGGCGCCGTTGCGGCCGACCAGGCCGATCCGGTCGCCGGGGGCGATGTGCAGGGTGGCGTCGGACAGCAGCAGGCGGGCGCCGACGCGCAGGTCGACACCACGAGTGGTGATCATGGGATAACGCTCCGAAACGGCTAACGGACACACGGGTGGCGTGGAGGCGGGTCCGTCGGCTAGGAGATTCGGGGCGTAGACATGTCGGCCAGGCTAGCGACCGGTCGGAACGGACGCATCCGAATAAACGGATGCGCCCGGATGCGCCCGGACGTGCTCGGGGGCGTACCCCGGAGATACCAGGACGTGCCAGGACGTGCCCAGACGTGCCCGGACGTAGCCGTGCGCGACCCGGGGTAGGGCACGTACGGGTACGTCCGCGACGGTCGTCAGCCGCGCAGTACCGCGGCCACCACCGAGGGGTGGAAAAGGCGGGTCGGCGGCGCCACCAGGGACAGCACCTCGTGGAAGGCCGCCGTGACCTCGGGGTTGTGGGTGGCGCCCTGCAGCACCTTGTCCAGGTAGCGGTGCTGCAGCCGGACCAGGGCGCCGGAGGGGCCACCGGTGGTGGCGCTGAAGCGGACGTCCTCGGCGCTGGACATCATCCACGCCGCCTTGGACACCTTCGCGACCTCCCGCCGGGCGTCGCGGGCCGTGGCGTGTCCGACGCCGCCGTGCCGCGCGGCGGCGCGGCGCAGCACCTGGGCGCAGAACAGCGAGACGGTCACGCCCTGGCCGTACACCGGGTTGAAGGTGCTCGCCGCGTCGCCGACCGCCACCAGGCCGTCCGGGGCGCTGCGTTCGTAGTGCCGCCGCACGCCCGGACCGGGGACGAAGCCGCGTACCTCGCCCGCCGGTTCGGCCTCCCGCAGCATCTCCTGGAGGGCCGGGTCGCGCAGTTGCGACAGGTGCTTGGTGAAGCCCTCGGTGCCGGGCTCGGGTTCGGCACCGCGCATCCCGGCCAGGCTGACGATCCAGCGGTCGCCCTCCACGGGCAGCAGGACGCCCATCCGCGGCTTGTCCGGGGCCTTGGTCTGGAGGTAGATCGCCTGGTGGCCGAGGTCGACGCCGGGCGGGCGGTGGAACAACCGGGAGGTGTAGGCGACGCCGGCGTCCACCCGCTCCTCGGGCACCGCGGGGCAGCCCAGTTCGGCGAGCCACTTGGGTACGGAGGTCGAGCGGCCGGAGGCGTCGATCACCAACTCGGCCGGGATGTCCCGGACTTCGCCGCGCTCAGAGCCGCGCTCGGACCCATGCTCGGACCCACGCCCGGGCCGACGCTCCGAATCGCGCCCCGAGCCCCGCTCGCGGACCTTCACCCCGGTCACCGCCCGTCCCGAGCCGAGCAGCCCGACCACGTCGGTGCCCTCCAGGAACTCGATCGACGGCTCGGTGCGGACCCGGTCCAGCACCAGCTTGTCCAGCACCGGCCGGGTGCAGGAGAGGAACGACACCCGGGCCGGGTAGTCGACCATCCACCCGGCCGAGCTGAGCCACTTGAGGTCACCCGAGGTGGACACCCGGCGCGCCCCCGCGGCCGTCAACTCCTGGTTGATGCCGGGCATCAGCTCCTCCAGCGCCCGGTGGCCCGCCTCCAGCACCAGGTGCGCGTGCCGCCCCTGCGGCACCCCGGGCCGGAACGCCGGCTCGTCCGGGTAGCGGTCCCGCTCCACCACGACGATCCGCTCGGCGAAGCCCCGCAGTGCCCAGGCCGCCACCACGCCGGCCAGCCCGCCGCCGATCACCACCGCCGTGCCCCGCCCTGGGGCCGTCTCCGAAGAAGTCATGCGACGTAGCGTAGTGGTGGCGGCGCCGGTCCGTAATCGGTCCTGCTGGACGAACCCGCAGCCGGGGAGCGCCGGTTGACGCCGCGTCGGTCCCGCGTCGAGCCGCAGGGGGCGGCAAGGGGGCGGCAGGGGGCGCAGCGGGCGGCAGCGGTCGAGCCGCCGGAGGTCGCCGAGAGCCCCGGTGTGAAGGGTCGGTCGTGTGGGTACTAAAATCGGCCGGGTCGCGTCGGCGTCCCCGGCGCGCAGGACCGAGGAGGTGAGAGCCGTGGAGTGCAGTAGTACGGGCCGAAGTCGGCCCCGCCCCCGGTTGTCCCGCAGGATTCGCGGCCCCCGGCACTCCTCCTCCGGTACGGCTCCCGCGCAGCTCTGATCCCGCCGTCGGGCGGGGTGCTGCCGGTCGCGCCGTGCGGGTGGCGGCCGGCCGGGCGCCACCGGCCCGCCGTGCCGTGTGCGGCGCGGGCCGGGCACCCATCGTGGAGGTTCCCCGCCATGTCCGACTGGCGTGTGCGCGCCGTGCGCGCGAGCAAGCGTCCGTTCTCCCGTCAGGCGGTCCCGCGGCGGCCCGTCGACCCCCGGTCGGCGCCCGAGCACTCGATGGACCCGAGGCCCGACCAGGCCGTCGAGCCGGTGGCGCTGGAGCGTTCCGTGGTCGATGCGGCGGTGTACCGGGACGGCCGCCGGACCGCCGCGCCGGCCGACCTCGCCGACATCTACCGCGAACTGCCGGAGCAGCCGGGCGCGATGGCCTGGATCGGGCTGTTCCGCCCGGCCGAGGCGCAGCTGCTGGAGGCCGCGGACCGGTTCAACCTGCACGAACTGGCCGTCGAGGACGCCATCGTGGCCCACCAGCGGCCGAAGCTGGAGCGCTACGGCGACACGCTGTTCGTGGTGCTGCGCGCCGCGCGCTACCTGGACGATGTCGAGGAGGTCGACTTCGGCGAGATCCA